>CAJWBN010000118.1 GCA_913020735.1 uncultured Acidimicrobiaceae bacterium | reverse complement strand
CTAACACGAAGGTCAAACCGTTTATCGCCTTCTTATCGCGACCGAATAACTCCATTACTCGGTCAACGTCACATCCGTCGGGAAGCGAACGAGGTAAGCCATAGACATCCAACACACGTCCGTGCTCTGCCAGTCTCGCCTCATCAATTCTGTCCATAGCGTGCGCCACCAAAGCTGCATATTGGATACCAATCGCAACAGCTTCACCATGCCTGAGGTCAAAACTGCCTTCTATCTCTAATGCGTGAGCGAGAGTGTGACCGTAATTCAGGAGGGCGCGACTCGATCCTTCTCGTTCATCGGCCGCCACTATGTCGGCTTTGATTTGTATACAAGCGGCCACTCGTTCTTCAAGCGAAAGTTCGTCCAAACCTTCGCCGCCAAGAAAATGATATTTCGCTAGTTCACCCATCCCCGAGCGGAACTCTCTTTCGGGCAACGACATCAACACATCGGTATCGCAAATAACTCCGCTCGGTTGCCAGAACGCGCCAATCAGATTTTTACCTTCGGGGATATTAACCCCGGTCTTGCCTCCGATCGCCGCGTCGATCTGACCCAGCAAAGTCGTTGGCGCGTGCATTACTTGAATACCTCGATGATAGATAGAGGCGGCAAACCCGGCTACGTCCGTCACAACCCCGCCGCCAATACCCACGACCAAGTCTCGTCGTGTAAGCCCATCATTGGCGAACACCGAACAAAGCTCTTCAACAACACTGAGTTTTTTAGCTGCTTCTCCGTCTGGCAGCATATGAACCCTCGAAGGAAGTTCTGTCTCCAGCGACACGTTGATACCTGGTTGAGTGACGAACGCAATTCTGGACACCCCGTCAGGAACTAGTGACTCGAATTCACAAATCGCAGATGCGCCAACTACAACCGGGTAGCTACGAGAGCCGAGTGGTACCTCAAGACGAATCACACTCCGAAGAGTACCGACTCAAGGCCGCTACTAGTTTGAAATAAATACTCTTCATGAACCCCAACGCTATTCGGGTTCGAGTTCATCCGATTGAAAGACTCTTGCATCCCTATATAGAAATGCCAACTGATTCAGCCATCGCGTTAATCGGGGGTTCTTCTCCCGTCCATAAACGAAATTGCTCCCCGGCTTGATAAAGAAGCATTCCTAGACCATTTAAGGTCTCTAGCCCTCTAGATTCAGCTTCTTCGAGCAAGGCTGTTTTCGCCGGCTTATAGATCAGATCAACAACACATGGGTCATTTTGCAACAGGCTTGGGTCAATCGGCATTGGGTCATTTGCATTCATTCCGAGTGGCGTCGCGTTGATAACAAGCTCAGCATCTTTGACCGCATCTTCGTCAACAACCGAACTCGCTTTACCTACCATTTCAACCAGTTCGAGCGCCGATTCTTCGGTTCGGTTGCATATTCCCACCGATGCCCCGTTCTCAGCGAGAGTTAGAGCCACTGAGCGAGCGGCGCCTCCGGCCCCAAGAATGACTACTCGAAGATCATCGACTTCTATTCCCATCTGTGACTTCACTGAGTCCAAAAACCCAATCCCATCAGTGTTCTCCCCGATAAGTCGCTCTTCTTCGACTCGGACACAGTTAACGACTCCCAGTTTTTTCGCGGTGTCCGAAAGAGCATCAACAGCCAGAGCCACCTCACCTTTGTGAGGCATGGTCACAGATAGGCCTCGAAGCCCCAGTGTCCTCATATCCTCTATTGCCTGAGCTCCCTGCCCTTTGGGCACGTGACACGCAACATACGACCAGTTGAGCCCAAGAGCGGCAAAAGCCGCATTATGGAGACGCGGGCTTAGGGAGTGACTTACCGGGTCACCAATTACCGCGGCCACACTCGTGTTTGGACCGCCCGTGTTCTCTGGAAGGACTAACACAGACCGCGCTCCTGACATTTAACTTTGTCTCGTTCAAACTCTTCGCTGCTGACCGAGAAATTGTGGCGCCCTTCTGAGTCGGCTAGGACATAAAACATCCACTGCCCCGACACTGGCGCCATTGCCGCTTCTAATGCTGCTTTTCCTGGCGCAGCAATAGGTGTGGGAGGGAGACCTTTAGATAACCGGGTGTTGAAAGGCGATTCTGTTTGAAGGTCACTCACGGTCAACTCGTTGTCTCCAGTGAAGTAGACAATTGAAGCATCAATCCCTAGGTACCAGTCGGCTGCAAGTCGATTATGGATGACTCTAGATATTTTCGCTCTTTCGCTGCCTACCCGAGCTTCACGTTCAATCAAACTAGCTAACACGACCGTCTCATAGGGACTAAGTCCTACCGTCTGGGGAGCCGCTGCATAACCAAGCCTCGTTAAGACTTGATCGAACCGAGTCACCATTTGCGTCAAGAGGTCTTCGGGCGTGGAGTCGGGCCCTAAGTAGTAAGTGTCCGGAAAGAGGAGGCCCTCATAAGGCTCTATTGCGCCTGTAGGCATAGCTGCAGGAGAGGGTGCGTAATTAGAAACAACGTGCTGCATGCGCATTTCATCTTCGAACTCCGCTCCACTAAACGGCGCTTCTTCAACTTCATCAATGACTCTTACGATTTGCCGAACTGTCAGGCCCTCAGGAATAGTGACCCGAATCCGAACATTTTGTTCTATATAACGAGGTCCATTTTTTAGAACCTCCAAGGCATCCCAAACTGCTGAATTTGTATGGAACGTGTAATCCCCAGCTTGAAACAGAGGGGCTCCTTTTAGACGCACGTACCATTCGTAAGCCCTGGCATCGGGTATCACCCCATATTCCTCGAGAATTTCTGAGATACCGCCGGTACTTACTCCAGGCGGTAACGTCAGGTTGATTGCTGCTCCTTGTTCTCCCGGAGGGTCAAGTTGTTCTCTTCCCCATTGAACGGTTCGAAGTGTCACCCATCCAGCTATCACTAGAAGACCTAAAAGGAACAAGACCGAGAGCGTGGTCCCCTTTCCTTTACGGATAAAAATTGTTTCGTAGTCAACGCCTTCTTTATGTCGGGGTTTAACCCGTTCTGGGCGCGGTTGGCGCGGAGGCGGGGGTCGGAAACCTCGGAAGGGTGATTTAGGGGGCGAAGTCATCGCCCTTCCATCCATGCCTGCAAGAGTATGGCTGCTGCAACTTTGTCCACGACTTTACGTCTCTCAGGGGCTTTGAGACCCTGTTCCTTCAGTAAACGCTCAGCTTCAACTGTCGTGAGTCGCTCGTCGTGCATTTCTACGGGTACTGAAACAATGCGACCGATAGCTTCTGCTTCTGCCTTGGCCCCTTGCGCGGCCTTCCCTTCGCTCCCATCCAACGACAAGGGAAGTCCAATCACGAGAATATCCGCTTCCACTTCTTCGACGATAGCCCTGATCTTTCGATGTTCTTCGTCGCGATTTCCTGTTCGGAAGACAACCTCGTATGGAGTTGCGACATTGCCGCTGCTATCGGAAATCGCCACGCCAATGCGCTTTTCTCCTAGGTCGAGTCCGACGGCTCTCATCGGGAAAGTCAGCCTCCCCCTATGCCGGCTACCCGTCGAGCACTATTTAAGGCCTCTTCAATTCCCTCGATGTTTTTACCTCCGGCGACGATTAGCGGAGGGTTGCCTTTGCGGCCAAAGCCACCTTGGATCGCCTTAGCGGCTTCGTCGATAAGCGAAGCGGCTTCAAATTTTCCTTCCGGAGCTACGGCCGATACCAGTGCCACGCCTCCGCTATCTGGAGCACCTGCCAGCACCACGGCTTCAATCTGCGGTCTATCTCGAATAGCGGCAGCGAGATCGCGTAATTCATCGCGCTCTAATCCATCAAGTCTTTCGATCACGATTCCATTTTGGGCAGTGTCGGCTATTTCGCTGGCTCGAGCTCCTGCGGTCGCCTGCTGCAAGGCTTTAACCTGGCTCCGTAGATCTTTTATTTCTCCCAGTCGACGTTGCAAAGCTTCAAGAACTTCTTCAGGTGAAGAATTAAGCAACTCTCCTATTTGAGCTATTAGTTGCTCGCTGTCTTGCAGGCGTTCAACTGTCGCGAGACCCGTTACTGCTTCAATACGGCGAATATTCGAACCAACGCTGTTCTCTGAAATGATCCTGAGGTGGCCTATGTCTCCGAGGGCATTGACATGGGTCCCTCCACACAACTCTAACGAATGCTGTCCTGCCTCTAGGACTCTCACCATGTCCCCATATTTGTCACCAAAAAAGGCGATGGCACCCGCTTCTTGAGCCTGTTCCATAGTTGTTTCGTAATGGAGGCAATTTCCATTGGTGAGCAACTCTGCATTAACGAGGTCTTCGATCTCAGCCTGTTGTGTTGGTGTTACTGCTTCAAAGTGGTTGAAGTCGAACCGAAGACGGTCTGATGCGACCAGAGAACCTGCTTGTTTGACATGGTCTCCAAGAACTTCGCGTAACGCCCAGTGAAGAATGTGGGTAGCGGTGTGATTCCGTCGAATTGCTGAGCGGCGTTCATTGTCAATTTCTGCGGTGGCGCTTGATTGGGCGCTGAGCGTTCCTTCGACGACACGACCGAGGTGTCGATGCAAACCAGGCAAGGCGAAGGTGCAGTCGTCCACTGCCATCAGGCCGCTCTCGGTTCTTATGGTTCCGGTGTCACCTACTTGGCCACCGCTTTCTGCATAAAAGGGTGTCCTGTCGAGAAAAACTTCGACCTGGGATCCTTCTAACTCGACAACGGCCAGCACACGCGCATTATCGACGCTGCTTGAATCTCGAACGAACTCTGTTAAATCAAACTGCTCGAGAATTTGCCTGTACACCTCATTGGCTACGGTGGGTCCATCATCGCGAGCGGAACGAGCCCTTTCACGTTGTTCGTCCATCGACAGGTCGAAAGCTTCTTTATCTAATGTCAGGTTTCGTTCGTTAAGTATTTCCTCGGTTACTTCGACAGGAAACCCAAATGTGTCGTGAAGCTGGAATGCAACACTTCCTGGGAGTGGCTGACCTTCGGCAAGGGAACTCACCGCTTCTTCGAGAATTTGTGAACCAGTCGCCAATGTGCGTCGGAACTGTTCCTCTTCTCGACCGACTACGTCCTTTACCAGTTCTAGATTTTCGCGTAATTCTGAATAATGGTCGCCCATGACGTCGGCTACGACTTCAACCAATCCCGGCATAACAACGTCTTCGACGCCCATGGTCCAGGCATGTCGAACAGCTCGCCGAATGATGCGGCGGAGCACATAACCACGGTCTTCGTTAGAAGGGAACACTCCATCACTGATGAGCAGCGCTGTAGACCGTGCATGATCTGCAAAAATTCGCATCGAAACGTCGGTGGACGGATCTTGGCCGTACTTAATTCCAGTGATTCTTTCGGCCTCGGACAACAACGGGGCGAAAAGATCGATATCCCATACGGATGGCACACCTTGCAGCACGGCTAGAAGGCGTTCCATGCCCGCGCCGGTGTCGATACCTGTCTGCGGCAAAGGCTGCAATTGACCAGTTCCATCGTTGGAAAATTGCATGAAAACTAAGTTCCATACTTCTATGAACCGGTCTTGTCCACCTTCTGCTGGACCTCCGTCATCACCAAATTCTGGCCCTAAGTCATAAAAGATTTCGCTGCATGGACCGCAGGGACCTGTGTCGCCAGCTGCCCACCAGTTGTCTTTGTCTAACCGCTGTATTCGCTCGGCCGCTAGCCCTACCGAAGAGGTCCATATTTCTTCGGCTTCATCATCGCTGACATGAACGGTGACCCAGAGGCGTTCTTCTTCGAGGTGTAACACCTCAGTTACGAACTCCCATGCCCAAGGGATCGCTTCAGCTTTGAAATAATCTCCAAAACTGAAATTGCCCATCATCTCAAAAAACGTGAAGTGCCTATTTGTGCGCCCTATGTCATCAAGGTCATTGTGCTTTCCCCCTGCGCGAACGCATTTCTGGATGGTGCACAAGCGAGAATTTGGTGGTTGTTCCTCACCCAGGAAGTACGGCATAAAGGGAACCATGCCTGCCACGGTGAACAGCAATGAGGGTTCATGCGGAATAAGGCTCGCTGAACTTCGGACCTGGTGGTCCCGTTCAGTCCAGAAGGCTGAGAAGGCTTCTCGCAATTCACCTGCTTGCATGCCCCAAGATGGTACCTAGGAGTCGCTGCAGGAACTCGGTCCTAATCAATAACGGTCGGAAACCTTCATTTGCTCTTCACGTAACTTGGTCTCTGTATCGCGCATCTGTCGTTGTCCGTCAACCCAGGCTTCGCGCAGGTCACGACTTACTCGTCGGGCTGCGCCTGCGACGGTTACCGTGCCTCGCACAGGCGCATATCGCGTCGCTAGTTGGCGGAATTGGCGGCGAATCCATAGAGAACCCCCCGCACCGAACAGTCCGCCGAGTAGTAGCCATCTAAGTCGTTTAAACACGTCTATAGCCTGCCATGAAGTTCCCCACAACGCGTTCTTCTTTATCGAGCACTTCAATCATGCTTCATGCGAGTGATCGCAGACTTAAGTCCCGCTGCAACGGCTTTCGCTTTTATCAAAGGTGTGGAAGTTACGCGTGCAGACTTTCGCCCAACCAATCGAATATTCTGAGAGATCTCTTCAGCTGCTCCGATTACTCCATGAAGCCTCTCTAACTCCGCGTCAGCATGGTCTACGGTCTCTTTTAGATTGTCCACGGCGGGTAGTGCGTTATCGGCAAGCTGGTTCGCTACCGAACGTAAACCGCGTAACACGGATACAAGCTGTGTTAGCAACAGCAGCAAAACAGCCATGGTTACTATTACGCACACCGTGACTACGACCGCGACTAAGTCCCAAACACTCATTAATTACGGTCCTCGCTATCGGTGTTTTCCTCTAGGGAATTAGTCAGGGAGTTATTATTGCTCGGCCATTTACGTTGCTGGTCTATTAGCTGAGCTTCGTATCCATTGCGAGTCGGAGAGTAATAACGTTCATTGCTTATGTCGTCAGGAAGATACTGCTGGTCTACCCAACCTTCTTCAGTTCCATGTGGGTAGATGTATCCATCTCCATGTCCTAAGTCACGGGCGCCGCTGTAATGGCCGTCGCGAAGGTGGATTGGCACTCGCCTGCCTGTGCCTTTTTGAACATCATTTCTTGCCTGGGTAATCGCTATTAATGCTGAGTTCGACTTAGGAGCGGTTGATAAATGAATAACTGCTTGAGCCAAATTTAATTGTGCTTCTGGTAGCCCTACGAACTCTACGGCTCGAGCCGCCGCATCTGCCACCAGC
>CAJWBN010000117.1 GCA_913020735.1 uncultured Acidimicrobiaceae bacterium | reverse complement strand
AATGTCACATCTATTTGAGTGCAGTCACTTTCATTTTCCTGAGCACGTTCGCGCGACGCATACAAAGTTGACACAACGCTGCCCCAGGCGCTGTCAACTTCGTTGAGCGTCATTTCAACTGGTCGATTCACCAGCAAGGACCGTGTCGTGGACCTCTATATTTTTAAGACTTTGCGGGTCAACCTGATACGGGTCATCAGCCAGAACTGTGAAATCCGCATGTTTGCCGACTTCAATGGACCCAAGTCGGTCATCTCGGTTCAGTATGTACGCCGCATCAATAGTGATCGCGCGTAATGCACTATCAACTGAAATTCTTTCACCGGGAGCTAGAACAGTTTTCCCGTCTGCTCCTATCCGGTTCACAGCACACCACGCAGCTAGAAGAGGGGATAGAGGGGTAACTACTAAATTGAAATCGCTGTGCAAAGCGAAAGGAGCTCCCGCTCGTTCTAAGGAGCCCAAACGGGCTGTTGCTTCGCTTCGGTCAGGACCAAACCCGTGGTCGCTATGAAGTTGCGCCCGGAAATGAACGAAATATATGTTCACCGAAGCTTGGCCTCCAAGAGCCGCTAGTCGTCGCGCTTGAGATGGGGATGAGATGCAGTAGTGCTCGATTGTGAATCGGTGATCAAATCGGGGGTGTATCCGTTGCAGTGCTTCCAAAGTGTCAAGGGTCATATCGACAGTACGATCACCATTCGCATGCGAATGAATCTGCACTCCTGCTTTCCAAAATGGAAGCATTCGTTCGACCATGTCTTCCCACGGGACTTCGCCTTTGTGTGCGTTATCTTCGTCGAGATACCCCGGCTCATTCATCACAAGCGTCATCGACGGGTACGAACCATCATTGACATATTTGATTCCATGAGTGTTGAGCCTGTCGTCACCTTCAGCTCGCTTTGTTCGAAGAAACTCGAGCATGTCGCTGCCATATTCTCTAACTAGCTTTGGTTCAAACGGAATCATGAACATCCGCAGTGGCAACGTTCCGTCAGCTATTGCTGCTGCATGGTCATCCCATTCAGGTTCAAATCCGTCGGCTAATCCCCAGATCAAGTCAGCGGTGGTTGTGACGCCAGCTGCTTTCGCCACGGCTCCCATTCGATCAATAGCTGTTCTGCCTGCATCGGGTCCGTAGATAAGTTTTGACACTGGCCGCGTTGCAAGTGCTGTTGCTTCTGTTTCGACAAACCAGCCGTTGAGGCGTCCGTCGGGGTATCTACCTATGCCGTGGCCCACTGAATCATCGTCAACCCCAATCAATTCAAGCATTGGGGTGTTGGCGTAAACAATGTGAGGCGCGTATGCGATTACCCAGATTGGAACCGAATCGCTGACTTGATCAAGCATGTCCCGGTCAAGGTGACCAGATTGGCTTGCTGGGTCATATCCCCACGCCGTTATTGGCGCTGTCGGGTCCGTTTGCTCTGCGGCTAAAGCTCGGAGCTGGTTAAGAACAGCATCTCGGCTTGGAAGACCCTTTCGCATTCCCGAAGGTGCGGCTGAGTCGATGGGACCCACGTATTCCAAACCCATATAGGTTCCACTTAGTCTGAGATGAGTATGGGGATCGATGAAACCAGGCAAAATGACTTTGTCGCTATAACGATCGTCAATTGAATGCGGGTAGCGGCGCAACCACGGCTCCATCGACTCGATAGAGCCAACAGAAACTATTCGTCCATCAGAAACTGCTACCGCTGACGCTTCAGGACGACCTAGGTCCATCGTGTGAATTTGTGATGCCGTGTAAACCGTTATGTGTTCCAACGTCTCCCCAATGTCTTTTTCGTACCGTATCTCGCGCGTCCGCAGCATTCTCGTGAGTTGGTCTGCTGCCCTAGAATTATTGTTTGTGGATGACGTGCAGTGCACAGCACTTGAAAATGAATGGGAATCGCCACCTAACCCGTTAATGCACCCGCCCTGTCTCTGCCCAAAGTGCAAAGTTGATCCACTGGAGTCTGAAGAAATACCGGGAAGACTCCGAGCTAGTGGCATGCAACAGCGGCCGCCTGTCGAATCGCTAGAGCTAGGGGATGAAGGCAAAAATATTCTTTAATTTCGTTGATTTTTTTGCTTTGGGTGGGCCGACACCCATGTCAATCTTCGCTTAGATATCGAGCCGTGAATTCGAAATGACCGTCTTTGGCGGAGGACCTAGCAGCAGACCACCGGTACGATGATGGTGGGCCGCTAGCTCATCGGGTAGAGCAGGGGACTTTTAATCCCAAGGTGCCGGGTTCGAGACCCGGGCGGCCTACGTTTATCTCGCAATAGCTGCCAATTTGGCGTTCGTCAGTTGGACAAGGTCTTCCAGTCCAATACAAATGTCAAGTCCACGTTTGCCGCCACTGCAGTAAAGATTTTCGAGCTTTGATGAAGATAGGTCTATAACGGTGTCCAGGGCAGTCCGACTTCCTAAAGGGCTTATGCCGCCGCGAACATATCCAGTTATCCGTTCAGCTTTGTCTGGTTTAGTCATAGTTGCGGTCTTGTGACCTAACGCTGCTGCAGCAGCCTTGAGATTTAAAGTCTTCGACACCGGGATAACCGCTATCGCAGAGCGAGTTTTTAGTGAACCCCCCAGATCAATGACAAGGGTCTTGAAAACAGAATCAACGGGTACGCCTAAAGATTCAGCTGCTTCAAGTCCATATTGCTGATTGGTTGGGTCGTGCTCATAGGGGTGAATACCGATTTTAATTCCGGCAGCTTCGGCGATACGAATCGCAGGTGTCATATCACCTCAACCTTTCCGCGAAAGGGTCACTGGACAAGACGGATGTTATTACGACGCCTTATCCAGTATTCGTTATCGACTTCGTCAGCTTCATGCCGACGTCGACGCAACCGAGCGATGGCGGCATGACGTCGGGCTGTTGTTTCTATAAGAGTTTGCCGATTAATACGTTCAGCATTCATTTCGCGGATGCGAGTTTGAACTTTAAGTCTGCTGAGATTAGTGATGTCGTCCTCGACTGGTACTTGCTGCTCGAATAATGTCGGCGTCTCCATAGCTCTAGGTTCACAGAGGGGTGGGACAGCCTCGACAAGACTTAACGTCCCGAGTGGCCGAAACCTCCCAGGCCTCTGTCGGATTCATCTAATTGGTCCGTTTCTTCCCACGTCACCTGTTCGACTTTTTGGATGACCAATTGGGCAATCCGATCTCCTCGATGAACTTCATACGACTCACTCGGGTCGGTATTTATCAATAAGACTTTCAGTTCATCTCGATATCCACTGTCGATTAAACCTGGAGTGTTGAGACATGTAATCCCATGTCGCAAAGCCAACCCACTACGTGGTTGAACGAATCCTGCATAGCCACGGGGGATGGCAATGGCGATACCTGTACCTATTAACGCGCGCCCTCCTCCAGGGGGAAGAGTCACATCTTCATTGGCTATAAGGTCCGCGCCGGCATCGTCTGCTTTCGCATAATTGGGCAAGGGCAGATCGGAATTGACACGTTGGACTGGGATCACTATCACACCATGACTCTATGCATACTTAGCTCCTGCTGCAGGCACCCTCTATAGGCGGCTTACGCCGCCTAGCATGATGTAATGCTTGTTTGGATGGACCTTGAAATGACCGGCCTGGAGCCTGCACGTCACGTCATCGTCGAAATTGCCACCATCATCACCGATGATCAGCTGGAACTAGTGGCGGAAGGCCCCGATTTAGTAATCCATGCTGATAAAGCCCAGCTGGCAGAAATGGATGATTTTGTGACAGATATGCACACTAAATCAGGGCTTCTTGACCAGATACGCGTGTCATCTACTCATTTGGAAGAGGCATCTCAAGCGACTCTTGATTTCATTATGGAACATGTTGAAAAACCTAGATCTGTTCCACTATGTGGGAATTCAATTGGAACCGATAGAAGGTTCTTAGCCGCCTATATGCCCGAGATTGAGAATTTTCTGCATTACAGATCTATTGACGTTTCAACGATTAAGGAATTAGCCCGCCGTTGGAATCCTGCAGTCTTAAAGGGAGTTCCCAAGAAGGAGACTTCTCACAGAGCTCTCGATGACATTAGAGAAAGTATTGCTGAGTTGCGGCATTACAAAGAACATCTCTTCAACCTCAGCTAGAAATCGAATTCGCATTAGATAAGCAGGTAGGATCCCTGCGATGAATCGCCCAATGCGTGAGGAGCAGCTTCCCCCTGATGAGGGAGTAACCGAGCTCGCCCCAAACGTTCGTCGAATCCAATTGCCGATGTCTATGCCAGGCTTAGGACATGTGAACTGCTACATCCTTGATGATGAGAAAGGTGCAGCACTAGTTGATCCCGGCCTGCCTGGACCAGCTAACTGGAAGGCTCTGATGAAAGGCTTGCGGCAAGCAGAACTGCCGCCAGAGCGTATTCATTCAATAGTGATTACCCATAGTCATCCGGACCATTTTGGGGCTGCGGGACACTTTCATGACAAGTACGGGTGCGAAATCATCACTCACAAAAATTTTCGAATGTGGTGGAACTTAGAAGAAGAAGATGATGAACCTCTTCACAATGTCGTCACGGTTGATGACAATGCCCAACTTCGAGATGATCCCCTCTTTGCCGGATTAGAGACTGGACCGAGAGGACCTACCCCTTGGGGCGGCGAACGCTACAAGATGCCTTGGCATCGTCGACTCGGATACTCGATGATGAGAAAAGGTTGGGGCGGGGCTTGGTTTTCAACACCAAAGCCGACGAAGCGAATCGAGGATGCAGATCGCATCAGCCTCGCTAAACGGGAATTTGTAGCTGTTCATACGCCAGGACACACGGCAGATCATTTATGCCTATACGACCCCGAGGAAGGCCTGATGTTGTGCGGAGATCACGTGTTGCCAACTATCACGCCTCACATCTCCGGCTTCGGCCCAGCAGCTGATCCTTTGAAAGACTTTTTTGTAAGTCTGGATCGAGTCGCAAGTTTCGAGGACGTGAAATTAGGTTTGCCCGCACACGGGCAACCATTTACAAATCTTTCAGAACGGGCCGAAGACATAAAGCATCATCATCATGAACGTCTCGACTTACTTAGGGAGGCTTCCGACACGTTGGGTCAAGCTTCAGTCCAGAAGTACATGAAGGAACTTTTCCAACAACGTTCCTGGGGGCCAATGGCTGAGTCAGAAACATTTGCCCATCTCGAACATTTGCGACGGGTAGGCGAGAGCGATGCAATTCGCGCTTCCGACGGGGTTTTGGAGTATTCGTTCAAATAGTTGTTTGAATTCGAAAGCGTTTCATAAGTGGAAGCGTTCTACCGTCAAGCTAACCTCTTATGTTGCGTTACGAAGGCTTGGTCCGTTTTATTCATTTGACCCGGCTCCAGCATTTGTGATGGCCTTTACTTAGTTAATCCTCTTAGGCAAGAGTTGTTTGAAAATCATGCATAACTATTTCCCTTCAAGTTGGTCGTGTACGGCATACACGTCAGAGCGCGCCCTCAGCGGTAGCGCTAACTCCAACTCGCGCATGTCAACAAAATTCAATTCTGGCTTTGCTTCGATGCGTCCGGTGGCTTATTTCACTGGAATTAAGCATCAGGCAGGGCGGCCTTCGGAGGAGCAGATGTAGCTGCAAAAGCACATCAACAACATCCACTGAAAGGCCGCCGGTTACCCGGCGGCCTTAATGCTTTTACCCCATCAAGACAGTCCTTATTCAGTCAACAGAAAGAAAAACGGAGAATCTAATGCTTGAGCTCCTTATTGAAACCGAAGATGAATGGAACGTTGCCGGTCGATGCAATGACAACAACGGAACATTGACTTACTTGTTCTTCTCGGACAACACCAACCATCAAGCACGCGCAAAGGCGATGTGCAACAAATGTTCTGTTTCTACTCAATGTTTAGACGCGGCGGTAACCCGTAAAGAGTTGTGGGGTATTTGGGGCGGCGAACTCATCGAAAATGGGCGAATCATGGTCGGTAAGCGCGGTCGAGGACGTCCTCCTAAGAAGCCACGTCCAATTGTTGAGATCAGCGAAGTGCCAATCCCACCGGAATTGATTCCGGCCTAACCGAACAGAGGAGTTGTGCCCCCTCTCCTTTGGCAGACCACCGGCGCGCAATAGCTGAGGGCCTCCGAAATGGCCGCCCACCAGCACAACGTAAGGACCGGCTTGGTCGAGGAGCCCCCGGGTTAGTTACTCGGGGGCTCCGACGCGTTTGAGAGGTACCGTGAGCCATGCGAATCACGCAAATGAACGCTTGAAAGCAACATGGCTCATTCTTGGAGAAGACCAGCGATCGGTTTCTTATGCCTATATGTCGTTGGCGCGTCAATTTTTTTAGTCAGTGGCGGAGGTGGGCCCTCACAGGAAGTGAACCCATCTATAGATGATCTTCGTGATCAAACAATCGATGCAGGTCTATACCTTCTTGAGTTTTCGACCTTTGATGGTGATAAACGCACTCTTTCTGCATTCTCGGGCCAGCCTCTCATCATTAATTTCTTCGCTTCATGGTGTGTCCCCTGTGTAAAAGAAATGCCCGATTTCGAAAAGCTTCACGACAGTCATGGTCACCACCTCAATATCTTGGGGCTTGCCGTCGAAGGGGTTCGACCGGCACGAGAGATCGTGACATCGACCGGAGTCACTTATTCCGTCGGACTCGATGAATATGATCTTTTGGCGAGCCTTAATGGTTTCGCTATGCCAACTACTGTGTTCATTTCACAAGATGGTGTACATCTCGAAAGCCACAGCGGGGTACTTGATTACGCTGGGTTGGTTAGCCGGGTAGAAAAGCTGTTTGGTAATGAGTGATGTAAATCTGGCTTTCGCCTTTACAGCTGGGATCGTCGCAACCATCAATCCTTGCGGCTTCGCAATGCTGCCTGCATACATTTCTTATTTTCTCGGGATAGAAGCCAACTCGCGCCCAAATCTCGGCACGAGCATTACTCGAGCTTTAGTCACCGGTTCTGTCGTTTCAGCAGGATTTTTACTCGTTTTTGGCAGTGCGGGACTATTGGTTTCTTTGGGTTTCACAGCTATCCGAGAAATCGTTCCTTGGGTAGCGATCGGCGTTGGCGCGGCTTTGATCGTTCTCGGCTGTTTGGTATCTAGCGGTCGACGGATAGACATTGCTTTACCAAAATTCGCTGCAGGAACTGATGGCAAAAATTTCCGAAGCCTGGTGATTTTCGGGGTTTCTTACGCGGTGGCATCCATATCTTGTGGGCT
>CAJWBN010000116.1 GCA_913020735.1 uncultured Acidimicrobiaceae bacterium | reverse complement strand
TCACTATGGACGTCAGAACGAAGGTGACCTTGGGTTCCTTTACGAGTGTCATAGACCGCATCATCTCCGCAATATCGCACGGTGTATCCGCGTCGACGCACATCAGTCCGCAAATTACCTCCCGCTCCATGAACGGTCATTGCATGGAACGCGTATACGTCTCCAGGTTCTAAGTCCCAGGTGATGATGTCATATTCATCGCGCATTGACTCGATGTCAGGGATATCGATGTAGTCGGAATTCCGTTCGTATTCTCCATGACCTGACGTTTTCCCGAAGGTCTCTGGCTGGTACCAGATATCCCAAAGATGGGAGCCCCTAATGAATTCCAGTCCCCCGCTTTCAGTGCTGACGCTGTCTAAAGCAACCCAAAACGACATTATTTGTTGCCCTCGAACCGGCCAGTAGGGCAGGTCGTTATGCCAACGAGTGCGGTTTTCTGTTCCTGGTTCTTTGACGAACAACTGATCATAAAAGAGGTTCAATTTTGACGACTGAAAAAACTGAGTGGCCAGCGATACGAGTGGGCCTTCGGTGCAAAATCGAGCCATTTCAGAGTCTGTTTCCCAGATACGAATATTTCCGTGAAATTTACCTATCCCATTATCTGGCACATAGCCGTGACAGAAAGGGCCCGGCTCGCAAATATCTCGTTCAACCCCTGCGGCAATGACGTCTAACCATTCATCGCTGACAACCTGCCTCAGTGGCACCGCACCATCTCGCAGGCAGGCTTCTCGTTCCTCTTCAGATACCACGTAATCCATTTTCGCAATCCTATTCTGCCGAGGTCAAACAGTCGGCCAATAGCTAAGTGGTCGTTGTTCTGGAGGAGGTATCCGCCGCCCGTCGAGTTGGCGTAAGTCATCGACTAAGACTCGTCTCGTGTCTGCTGGATTGATTACTTCATCAATCCTCAGCGTCCCCGCAGCTTCATACGGCGAGGTCGCCAAACCGATCTCCGAAACCAGTCGGGCACGTTCAACTTCTGCCTCACTTGACTCCATCCCTTCTAGGCGAGACGCATAAGCAACGTTTACTCCGACTTCTGGGTCCATGAAGCCAATCTCGGCGCCTGGCCATGAATATAGGCCTGAAGAACCCAAGCCAGATCCGTTCATCGCCGGGAAGGCCAAGCCGAAGCCTTTTCTGAGAGTGACGGTCAAGGTAGGCGTTGACATGTTCCCAAGAGCTTCCACAAACCGGATAGCAAGAGAAAGGATTCGGTCATGTTCAACCGCCTTTCCAACCATAAAACCTGGCACGTCCATCAAGAAAATCACTGGCAAGTTAAAAGCATCGCAAAGACACATCAACCGAACAGCTTTTCGGCAAGCTTCTGGGTCCAAAACACCAGCATTGAACATCGGGTTATTTCCGATAACACCAACCGAGAAACCGTCAAGTCTGCCGAGCCCGGTCGTCAGGTTCCGCGCGTATCCGGGTTGCAATTCCATAAAGGTGCCGGGGTCCAAAAGAGCAGCGCTAAACCGCCTCATGTCATACCCTCGTGTCCTTTTAGCTGGAATCATCGCAGCCAATGACTCGTCTGGTGTTAGATCTGCTCGCACTTCACTGCGTGGCGCCTTAGTCCACGCATTGGGCGGTAAATATGACAGCCATTGTCGAACAGCTTGGTAGCTTTCCTCGAATGTCTCTACGCCAAGGTCAATTTGACCAGTAATTCGTGAATGAACATCAACGCCGCCAAGTTCTTCAAAACCAATAACTTCGCCGGTAGCAACTTCGAAAACTCTTGGAGAGGTAACCGCTAGGACCGATCCGCGGACCTGAACAACGAAGTCTGAAAAAGCTGACTGGAAAGAGGAGCCTCCAAAACTTTGCCCAACAATGACCGTCGCCATTGGGATTCGGCGTCTTCTCCGGGCTAACTCTGGGTCAGGCGCTATGTCAGAGATCCCTTCCGCCCCAATAAGATCTGGAATTCGACCGCCCCCGGTTTCGCCTACATAGACATAGGGCATTCCGCGTTCGATAGCACGTTCGTAAAGCCGATGCATCCGCCGACTTCCGACGATTGCACTCGATCCTTTTTTGACGGTGATGTCGTCACCTCCGATCGCTACGGGTTGACCGTCGATCTGACCTTCACCCCCTACTTTCCCGTCTCCTGGCGTACTGTCGCGGTCGTCTAGCCGCATCGAACGACTGTGCGTCCCTAATTCGCGAAAAGTTCCGCTGTCCAATAAGCCATCGATATGTTCTCGGATTGTGGGCGTTCCTTCTTCTCGCATTCTTGCAACACGATCAGCGCCACCCATGTCCCTACGGATTCTCTGTTCTCGTTCTTGGAGGTCCGCTACGGGGTCAAACTCGGTTTCGTTATTTTCTTCAGTCATACTTTCCTCAGGGTGAGATGACAGTTCATCACTTTCTGTCGACCTACGCTAAGCCGAACACTACGATCATCATTTCGCGCGATTAAAGGCAAGAGGGGGCTAATGCTGTCGCATTACCGAATTCTCGACTTAACAGATGACCGAGGTCACTTTGCCGGCTTTCTACTGGCGCAGTTGGGTGCTGACGTGATTGCAGTCGAACCTCCCCAAGGGCAAAGGTCTCGGCTTCTGCCTCCGTTTGCGGCGGACACCAGAGACGGTGAATTTTCTCTACAGCACTGGGCCTACAACCGGGGAAAACGCTCCGTAGTTGTCGATGATCAGGAAACGCTTTGCGAACTGGCAAGTACGGCGGATGTCCTAATTGAGTGCGGCGCATTTGAGGTTGACCTTGACGCGCTCAGAAATTTGAACCCATCACTGGTAACAGTTTCATTGAGCAACTTCGGCAAGGACGGCCCTAAATCAGACTGGGTTGGGACCGACCTTACTCTTAGCGCCGCCGCGGGCCCAATGTCGCTCAATGGACATAGAGATCGACCCCCGGTCCGCATTTCGGCCCCTCAGGTTTGGGTGAATGCTGCTTCAGAAGCAGCCTGCGCCGCTCTCATCGCCTTGACCGAAAGAAAAAGTAGTGGCGTTGGTCAGCACGTTGATGTCTCAGCTCAAGAAGCAATGATTCTGACAGCTCAAGGGTGGATGGCTCCATCCTTATGCAACAACCCTCCCGCCCAACGAACTGGTGGGGGGTTTGAGCTGTTGGGAATGGTCGAGTTCCGCTTTGTTTACGAGTGCGCTGATGGCTACGTGACAGTCACGTTTCTACCAGGAGTACTCGTTGGGTCTTTTACTAATCGCCTACTTGAATGGGTTCGAAACGAAGGTCATCTCGATGAAGACCTCCAAGACATCGATTGGACGGACCTTTTAACCGACCGTCCGCTGGAGGAAGTTGCCTCTATCACTGAACGAACCTCTCAGTGTCTTGCGAAGGCTCTTATCGGCTACTCCAAAGATTTTTTATTTACGATGGCGCAGCAAGACAAACTCTTATTGGTCCCCGTGATTACCCCATCTGATGTTCTTACGACGCCTCATTACGCCCAGCGTGAATTCTGGGATGAGGTCGAAATGCCTCAACTAGATAGGACGGTTAAGTTCCCTGGACCATGGGCGAAAGGCGACCCTATTAGCCTAAAACGGCTAGGGAGACCGCCGAGACTTGGCGAGCACACTGACGAAGTATTGGGTGAAGTCCGGCAGGTCAACAGCTTCGATCGCGACTTGAAATCATCACGACTTCCGTTTGAGGGACTGACGGTGTTGGATTTCACGTGGGTCTACGCAGGTCCGTTTGCTACGCGCATGCTGGGCTACTACGGCGCCAGAGTCATTCGCGTCGAATCTCAGACACGACCAGACCAGGTTCGGACTTCTGGCTTGTCTCGAGATCCTGAAGACCCAGATGGTCCAGAAAATAGTCAGCAATGGCACTCGATCAACGCTCATAAAGAAAGTTTGCAACTTAACCTGAAAGCCCCTGAGGCAAGACAGGTTGTCTTAGATCTTGCCGCCAAAAGCGACATCGTCGTGAACGCCTTCTCAGCAGGAGTTTTAGACCGAGTAGGACTAAGCCCTAATGAATTGTTAGAAGTAAATCCGCGCCTAATCGTTTGTTCTACAACGCTTTTTGGACAAACCGGCCCGTTGTCTCCAATCCCCGGATTCGGCAACATGGGAGCGGCTACGGGCGGTTATTACGAACTAACCGGATGGGCAGACCGCTTACCGGCGGGCCCCTTTCTCGCCTATACGGACGCTACATCCCCGCGACTAACAGCTGCCTTATTGATTGCTGCTTTGGACCACCGAGAACGAACCGGTGAAGGAATGGTTCTAGATTTTTCTCAAGCCGAGGGCGGTATTCATTTTTTAACCGAAGCCATACTTGACCAAGAAGTGAACGGGTACGCCCAAACCAGAATTGGTAATGCTGATCGCTGGATGGCACCACATTCTGTGTACCAATGCGCAAATGGGCAAGATGACCAATGGGTGGCCATTGCTTGTGAGAATGATGAGCAGTGGGCATCTCTCGCTTCCGCGGTCGGCTGCCTCGATCTAGCTAATCTGCGACTGATCGAGCGGCAAGAGCGAGAAGATGAACTCAACAACATTTTGCATAGTTGGTGCATCTCTAAAAGCGCTAGAGAGATCGTAACTTCACTCCAAAAAGCTGGAGTTCCGGCTCATCAAGTTCAAAACAGCCCAGAAATAGCATCCGATGAACAGCTGCTTCATCGTGCCCACTTCGTCGAAGTGCCCCATGATGTTTACGAATCGACTTGGGTCGAGCAGTACGGCTTCCGCCTATCTCGAAGCGACGGAACACCCAACCGCAGTGGCCCTCTATGGGGCGAACATAACTTCGAAATACTCAATGACCTTCTGGGTTACGACGGCGATGCAATAGCAGACTTAGTTATAGCTGGCGTTCTTGAATAGCTGCTGTCTTCAAGGGCTTACAAATGTTGAATTCGTTCACATCTGTTCCTCTGCAATTCTCCACCAGATAATCAAGCCTC
Source organism: uncultured Acidimicrobiaceae bacterium (assembly GCA_913020735.1). Classification (GTDB taxonomy): domain Bacteria; phylum Actinomycetota; class Acidimicrobiia; order Acidimicrobiales; family Poriferisodalaceae; genus MedAcidi-G3. The sequence continues at coordinate 2,299 of CAJWBN010000116.1, read as the reverse complement.
TTAGTTTTTTGAACCATTAGGTTTTCGACGACGACACTGCCACAAGCAAGATCTTGTTCGGGTATCTAATCTGTGTCGAAACATTTGGAGGGTTCTGATGACTGGACGTATGGCCGACAAAGTAGCGATCGTTACGGGAGGAGCCTCCGGTATCGGAAGATCTTGCTGTCTTCGCTTTTCCGAAGAAGGAGCTCAAGTCGTAGTCGCAGACATAAACCTAGAGCGAGCGGCGGCTGTAGCCGACGAAATCACGCAAGCAGGAGGGCAAGCCACTTCAGTAGCGGTAGATACTTCAATCCCAGAAGAAGTAGATGCTATGGCCAATGCCGCTGTTGAGGCCTTCGGCCGACTCGACGCATGCGTCGCTGCAGCAGGGATCTCGCACGCCGGATACATAAGTCGCGAGCCCGACCAACAAGCGGCTCAAGATCGCCATGACCGGCAGGACATGCTGCTGATCGAAAAATCATTAGCCAACTGGCAACGAGTTATCGATGTAAACCTCACCGGCGTCATGTTGACCAATCAATCAGTAGCTAAACAGATGGTCGCATCAGGAGGCGGGTCTATAGTCAACATTGCCTCAGTGGCAGGAAGAACAGCGCTAATGGGCGCCTCCGATTACTGCGTATCCAAAGCAGGGGTATGGATGCTCACCAAATGCGGCGCCATTGAACTCGCTCGTCATGGGATTCGGGTAAACGCTGTGGGACCCGGCTATATAAGAACTTCAATGAGTGGGGCTGCGACCAGTAACGAAAAGTGGGTCGACGAAAGAGTAAAAGAAACACCCTTGCGTCGCCTCGGAGAACCTTCTGACATAGCGAATGCCTGCCTTTACCTATGCAGCGATGAAGCAAGTTTCGTGACAGGAGAAATCATTTTCCCTGACGGTGGCCTTATCGCCGACAGTCGAGCGTAAGTTGCATAGATGCTGAACATCCCTCAACACACTTTCGGCGTCTAACTTCTATCTCATGGTAAGAGTCGCTGTCGAACCAGAATGTTGGCGTCGTGAATCCTTAGTTGAAGCCGTCGAACTCGGCGGTGGCGAGGTCACGTCTCCCAATGTCGCCGAGGCGTTGGTGTGGGCAGAACCGGCTCGGGCCGATCTCTTACCACCCATGCTTGATGGCAACCCCAATATTGATTGGGTGCAACTCCCATACGCTGGGATAGAACCCTTTCTCCAAATGTTGCGCTCCCGACCTAACCTCACTTGGACCTGCGGCAAAGGGGTCTACGCCTCTCCGGTTGCTGAACACGCGTTAGCGATGGCATTAGCAGGTTTAAGAGGATTGACTTCCTACGCCCAAGTAGGTAGTTGGTCCGAGCCGCAAGGCAGGAACCTCTTCGGCGCCAACGTCACAATTCTCGGCGGTGGAGGAATTACTGAACACTTAATACCGCTACTGAAACCTTTTGATTGCAGAATAACTGTGGTCCGAAATCAGCTGATACCGATGCAAGGCGTTTCAGAGGTTTTAGCTAGCCGGGATTTGCACTCGGTTCTACCATCGACTGACCTGCTAGTTCTGGCCCTTGCCCTTACCCCCGAGACCTCTGGGATTATCGGCAGAACAGAATTTGCCTTACTACCCGATAACGCTTGGGTCATAAATGTCGCTCGCGGCGGACATGTCGTGACAGAAGACCTTGTTGAAGCTCTCAAAACGGGATCGATCGGAGGCGCCGCGCTGGATGTGACCGATCCCGAACCACTACCAGATGGTCATCCGCTTTGGTCATTAGAGAATTGCCTCATTACCCCTCACATTGGCAATACCCCAGAGATGGGACTTCCTCTTCTCGCTCAGCGCGTGACCGAGAATGTCGAAAGACGGATATCGGGCTCAGAGCTAATAGGGCCAGTGGACGTCGATCTTGGTTATTAGTTGTTCCCTAAGATCGAAGAGTTGCTTTGTGAGAACTCTCTACTGCTTCGATGCAACGTTGCCGTATGCCACCTACTTCTTCCTCCCCTAAGGTCCGATCTTTCGCCTGAAGTCTGATCGAAAAGGCGAGAGAACGTGACCCCTGATCAATCTGATCGCTTCGAAACACGTCGAATAGCTGCAAATCTTGGAGCTCATCGCCGGCCGCGTTTCGCAGAGTTAGCTCGATAGCTGATGCCTGCACGCCTTCATCTACTAAAAAGGCTAGGTCGACATCACTTGAGGGGAATGTCGAAACCGGTTCGTATGGGACATCAGAGTCAGCGATAGTGCTTCGGAAACAAAAAATCAATAAAAAAAAACAAGAACACAAAAGTTCAAAAACAACGCCTCGAAAAAAAAAT
>CAJWBN010000115.1 GCA_913020735.1 uncultured Acidimicrobiaceae bacterium | reverse complement strand
TGGAAACCTCCAGAACCGGAGGTCACTAGTCGTGCAATGACTTCCGAACGCGATGTCACCATGACGTCGCCGTCGCTCAATGCGGCGACACTTAGGCCATCGACGGAAAGGTTCGCATCGCGCTCCCCTATCACCGAGATTCGGATCTCGGTGTCGGGTCGTAAAACCAGCGAGCGATCAAACAACATGTGTGGTGCTACTGGGGTTAATTGCAGTGACCAGTGAGTAGGAGCAACTATGGATCCGCGAGCAGACAGGTTGTATGCGGTTGATCCAGTCGGGGTTGAAACTATAAGACCATCTCCAGCATAAATCGCGAACGGAGAGTCATCGATCGTGACTTCTAGGCGAACTGTGTGCCCTTGAGATTTCTTCTCAACCACGGCCTCATTTAGTCCGATCCAAGGGCCCTCATTTGCGCCGCTCGACCTTTGGATTTCGCTTCGGATCATTAGGCGTTCTTCGACCGGGAGTTCTCCTCGCAATGCCTTATCAACAGCGGTCTCAGCTTCGTCAGCCTCAAATTCCGTCAAATAACCTAGATGGCCGACATTGATACCAAGAACAGGAACGTCGAACTGGGCGACTCGTTGAAAAGTACGGAGCATGGTTCCGTCTCCGCCAATGCTGACTGCTAGGTCGGCCCCTTCGACTAGGGCTTTTTCGGTGTTCCCTAGCTCAACTCTCTGGATCATGGAGGCGTCAGCTTTGTCAAGACGAACGGTGTTACCAGATTTCTCCAGGTGACGAATGAGAGCATTTGCCAACTCGCGTGATTCATTCCGTTCCGGGTGCAACATTATGCAGACCACACTCATAGCGAACCTGCTGTTCGGGCTTCTTCAACTACCTGCTCTATCGATGCAGCCTGCAGCGATAATTCAGATCCATTTTGGCAATGGACGAGGAATTCTGTATTTCCGCTAGCGCCGCGAAGTGGTGAGACCATCACACTTATCACCCCAAACTTCGCTTCCGAAACACACGCTGATACTTCCTTGAGAACTCTGTGCCAGATGTCGGGATTCTTAATTACCCCTTGACCTCGAGCCGCTTCGACTCGACCTGCCTCAAACTGTGGCTTTACCAGCATAAGTAGGTCCCCATCCGGTTCACACAAAGACGCCAGTCTTGGCAACACAACTTTCAGCGATATGAAAGAGAGGTCGGTCACCACAAGAGGGGCGGGGCCTCCTATTTCTGAGACGTCTAGGTGCCTGACATTGGTTCGTTCGAAAACTCTAACTCTTTGGTTTTCACGCAGTCCCTGGTCAAGTTGACCGTACCCAACGTCAACAGAAACAACTTCTGTAGCGCCCCACTGAAGCACACAATCAGTGAAACCCCCGGTTGACGCTCCCACGTCAATGACTCTTTTACCGGCGGGGTCGATTCGAAATGTAGTCAATGCCGCATCTAGTTTTTCTCCTCCTCGTGACACAAATCTCGGTTTGTTTCCGACAAGGACGACGGGGTCTCCACTAGTAACCAGATATGCAGCCTTGTGGGCGACAGCGCCCTTAACAAGAACTCCTCCTCCGTCAATAAGTTCTTTGGCTTTAGTTCTATTTGGTGTCAGGCCGCGCCGCACCATCTCAATATCGAGCCGGCGCCGAGCCATTATGAGCGTCTCAGAGTGTCGAGCATCACCATCTGCACATAAATCGAAGCTACCAGCAGGCCCACTGAATTTGGGATGAGTTCACTACGTTGCTTTCTGGCACTAGGCCAAGACAAGTTCGACAAGCGTCCGTAAGTCATCTGCGATCAGGTCAGGTGTCGGTTCGCAGCTCATTGACTCTTCGGCGGAAGTAACGCCTGAGAGAACTAACCCAAAATCAAAACCAAGTTCAGCTGCTAATAAACCATCAGTAGCCGGGAGATCGCCGACAACTATGTTGCCCGGGCTGTTACGTGACAGCTTTAACCAGTTGAGGGCTAAGTCAGCTATAGGTCGATGCGGCTTTCCGGCAATCGTCGCTTCTGTTTTTCCGGCAGCTGCTACCGCGGCAGTTAACGAGCCGTTGCCTGGCAGTAAGCCTCCTGGTGTCGGGTATGTAGGATCGCTGTTAGTTGAAATCAGGCGTGCCCCGGAGTGGAGAGCGTTCGCCGACGCTGCGAGCCGCTGAAAATTAAATTCACGATGGAAGCCAACGATGACGGCGTCGACTGACTCGTTCGCAACCGTTTCATCTTCCGGGTCGAGTGGCAATGCTCCTCGATTTTCTACCGCTTCTACGACACCTTCTCCGGCACAAACCAGCACCCGTTCGCCTGAGCTAACTAACGATGCAGCGGCCATTGCTGACGTTAGAACGCGATCTCGCGCGTCTATGCCGCATGCCTCCAGCTTCATCTCAGCCTGTCTTTTGGTGAGAGCAGAAAAGTTCGTTACAAACAGGATTTGATGTCCTGCTACGTCAAGTTGTTCTACAGCCTCAGCAGCCCCAGCAATTGGCCGGTCAGCTAACCAGACGACCCCGTCGAGGTCCAGGATCCAGGCGATTTTACTCAGACCTGCCAGGTTCCGCGGGACCGGAGCAATGAGGACAAGTCTCCCGCTCCTTTGTCATTCTGGGCCATAGCAAGTTGAGCGGTGGAAGATGTAGCGTATTCGATTCTTTCTACTGCTCGAAAGACTCCGATTGGCGTCGGTTCGAAGGGGCCTCGAGATAAGCGGCTCAACATAAATGCTGTCGATGGGTCAGGCTTTTTCTCATCGTGCACCAACAGAGCGCTCTCGCCAACATCTGCAACGGAAACTACCTTGGCGGTTCCATTGTCAATCATGACGCCAAGCTCTCCGTCGGCACCAAACTTGATCGGTTTGCCGTGTTCCAGCGAAATTAAGTTGCTGTCGCGGTTCCCCTTCTTTGTTATGCCTTCCCATGCGCCATCATTGAAAACGTTGCAGTTTTGAAAGACCTCGACGATTGAAGCGCCCTTGTGGTCGTGGGCGCGACGGAACATCTCCATCATGTGTTGGCGATCCATATCGTGCGTGCGTGCTACGAATGAAGCTTCTGCCCCGAGCGCTACCGACATCGGGTTGAACGGTGAATCCAAAGAACCCATCGGTGAACTCTTCGTAACTTTGCCGACCTCACTAGTTGGCGAGAACTGGCCCTTTGTTAAGCCGTAAATCATGTTGTTAAACAACAGAATGTTCAAATTCACATTTCTTCGGAGCGCATGAATGAGGTGATTGCCGCCGATGGACATCATGTCGCCATCGCCGCCAATGACCCAGACATCTAGATCGGGGCGAGCCATGGCAAGGCCTGTGGCGATAGCCGGAGCACGCCCGTGAATACCATGCATCCCGTAGGTGTTCATGTAGTACGGAAAGCGTGCAGCGCAACCAATGCCAGAAATGAAGACCGTATTCTCACGATCGACTTCCAATTCAGGCATAAGCATTCGCATAGCAGTCAAAATGGAATAATCACCGCAACCGGGGCACCAACGGACTTCTTGGTCGGTTGCCCAATCGCCTGGCTCTGTACGCGTAGAAGTATCAGTCATATCTCTTACCTATGGTCCTTTAGGAGGCTTCCATTGCTTGGAGGGCCGCCGATTCTATTTCAGCAGTCGTGAACGGGACGCCGTTCATTTTATTAACTGGTTTGATGTCGAGTAGGTATTTGGCCCTGACTAAGTTAACCAATTGTCCTTCATTCATTTCTGGGCAAATAACTTTGTCGAACTGAGTCAGAACTTCTTCTAAGTTTTTCGGGAACGGGTTCAAGTGACTCAAGTGGACGTGTGCAACTTTTTTGCCGGCTTCTTGAAGTCGATCTACGGCTGCATCAATCGCTCCCCAAGTTGAGCCCCACCCAAGGATGCAGAAGTCCGCGTCCGGGTCTCCTGCTATTTCGACGTCTGGCACATCGACAGCTTCGATTTTTGCGGCACGGAGAGCAATCATCTTTTGATGGTTCTCTGGGTCATAACTGATATTGCCGGTACCGTCTTCTTTTTCTATGCCACCGATTCGGTGCATCAGGTCCGGAGTTCCTGGTATCGCCCACGGTCGTGCCAACGTCTCAGAGTCTCTCAAGTACGGTAGGAAGATTCCCTCACCGTCCTCGTTGGTGCCGTTGAAACCCGTGTGGAAATCGACACCGATATCTGGCAAGGAATCAATATCTGGCAACAGCCAAGGCTCAGAACTTGTGGCTAGATATCCATCACTCAGAAGCATCACCGGTGTTCGATAACGCAAAGCGATTCGACAAGCTTCGATCGCAGCGTTAAAGCAATCGGCAGGACTTCGAGGTGCCACGATAGGCATAGGCGACTCGGAGTGACGCCCATACATAGCCATCATGAGGTCAGCTTGTTCGGGCTTGGTAGGTAGACCGGTAGATGGTCCGCCTCGCTGGATATCAATGATGACAAGAGGGAGTTCCAGACTGACAGCCAACCCCATAGTTTCGCCCTTGAGAGCGACACCAGGGCCTGAGGTTGTCGTGAAGGAAAGCGCTCCCCCAAAGGCCGCTCCCACCGCTGAAGCGGCGGCGGCTATCTCATCTTCAGCCTGAAAGGTCCGCACTCCAAAGTGCTTCAGTTCTGACAGGTCGTGGAGGATGTCAGATGCAGGCGTAATTGGATAAGAGCCGAGGAAAACGGGCAGGCGGGCTAGCTGGCCAGCTGCAGCGCAGCCCCAAGCAAGCGCCGTGTTCCCGTTAATGTTGGTGTACTCACCTTTTGGCAGTTCCGCCGGCTTGATCTCATAATGGGACTCAAATAGCTCGGCTGTTTCCCCAAAATTGTAGCCAGCGTGAAACGCTGCCTCATTGGCTTTAATAACAAGTTCTTTCCCATGGAATTTAGAACTAATGAATTCCATGGTCGGTTCCACAGGCCGCGTGTACATCCATGAGATAAGGCCGAGGGCAAAGAAGTTCTTGGACCGTTCTGCGTCACGGGGCTTTACTCCGTGTTCAGCAACAGCGTCCCTCGTTATCTGACTCATTGGGACTGGGTAACTTCTGTACCCGTCCAAACTTCCGTCCTCTAGCGGGTCACTCTCGTAACCGGCTTTCTCGAGATTCCGCTCGTTGAAGGCATCGGTGTTAATGATGATGGCTCCGCCTTGCACTAAGTGTTTTAGCTGCGCCTTAAGTGCGGCAGGGTTCATAACTACGAGGACAGTTGGAGCATCACCCGGTGTAGTAATAGCAAAATCAGAAATGCGTACCTGGAAAGCTGAAACGCCGGCGAGTGTTCCTTGCGGGGCTCGAATCTCAGCGGGGAATTCAGGCAGTGTCGCAAGATCGTTGCCAAGGGCAGCGGAAATGCTGGTGAACTGGTCACCAGTTAATTGCATGCCGTCGCCGGAGTCGCCGGCGAACCGAATAATTACCTCATCAAGTTCTTGAAGAGGTAGTTCTCGAGGTGCTGTGTCGGTCACGGACCCTCCCAGGGGATGGTGGTCGTCCGAGATCGAACTTTATACCCACCACGCGGTAAATACTCGCCAGAAACCAGGTACTTCATATCCTTAGCTCAGGCGACTGTGATTGATTTGTTGAGATAGACATCTTGAATCGCATTTAAGAGATCGACGCCTTCTTGCATCGGTCGCTGAAAGGCCTTGCGTCCAGATATGAGACCTAGACCGCCAGCTCGTTTATTGACCACTGCAGTCATAACCGCTTCGGCCATATCAGTCGCTCCGGAACTGGCACCACCGCTATTGATCAAACCGATTCTTCCCATGTAACAGTTGGCTACTTGCCACCGACAAAGGTCAATCGGGTGGTCCGATGTCAGCTTGTCATAAACGTCGGCATGGGTTTTTCCGAATCCTTTTATGAGGTTGAAAGCTCCATTGGTTTCGGGCAACTTCTGCTTAATGATGTCCGCTTCTATCGTGACGCCAATGTGGTTCGCTTGGGCGGTGGCATCAGCAGCCACATGATTATCTTGATCTTCGGTATCGATAGCGCTGTTGCGCAAGTAGCACCAGAGAACGGTGAACATGCCTAGCTGGTGTGCTCTTTCGAAAGCCTCGGCAGTTTCTTGAATTTGTCGACCGCTTTCTTCGCTTCCAAAGTAAATAGTGGCGCCTACCCCAGCTGCTCCCAGCTCATGTGCTTGGTCTACGGAACCGAACATTATTTGGTCGTATGTAGCCGGATAAGTTAGTAGTTCGTTGTGGTTTAACTTGACGATGAACGGGATCCGGTGCGCGTATTTTCGGCTAACGGCGCCCAACACGCCAAACGTAGTGGCCACCGCGTTGCATCCGCCCTCGATGGCTAGCTCCACGATGTTGGCCGGGTCAAAATAGATGGGATTGGGCGCAAAGGATGCGGCGGCTGAGTGTTCTATGCCTTGGTCGACAGGCAGGATCGACACAAATCCAGAATCAGCAAGCCTGCCGTTACTAAGCAAGGCTTGCATGTTTCTCATCACCTGGGGTGATCGGTCGGTCGCAGATAAGACGTCGGTGACAAAATCGGGACCTGGGAGGGTAAGTAGATCTTGGGAGATCGTCTCGCATTTGTGGTCGAGAAGATAAGTCGCCTTATCTCCAAGTAAACCTTCGATGTCGAGGCTCACGGCACGACTCCTTAGGTAGGCAATTGGTAGGTCAAATCGGGCTGTTCGGGCCGAGGTAAATCGTAGCCGCGGCGCGCCCAGAAAAGGTTGAGGCCAGCTCTAGATTTTGAACTTCTAGAGACGGACGTTCAAGACAGGGAATCTAAGCGACCGGAAACGTCTGCATATCCCGGTTCGACTTGATCGATTCTCTCGAAACCACGCCGAGCTCGTTGATGGTCACCAGCTCGTTCGTACAGGTCCGCTAGGGCGTACCAAAGTCTTACGTGATGATCACGCGGCTTTTTAGGTTTGAGGGGTCCCTGCTCAAGAAGTCGTATCCCTCCAGCAACATCACCGATGTCTGCCATAGTTCCGGCCATCACTATCCGACCCTCGGTCATGATCGCCGCGTCGGGTCCAGCTACTCTCAATTCATCCCATAACCTTCGAACCAATTTGACGTCTCCAAGGGCGCGGTAGCAATCCGCCATAACCGGATACTGGTCAATATCGCCAGTGACATCACAAAAATGCTGAAGGCGTTCTAAGGCGTCGCTCCATCTTCCGAGTCGATAGAGAGTAAGACCATACAGTTCGTGTAGTTCGGGAATTTGGGGATATTTTTTGATCATCGGCCTCAAGAGGTCATCGACCTCTCCGAAGCGATCAGCTAAAAAGTGTTCTCCCGCTTCTCCAACTCGTCGTAGCAACCGATCTCGCTCGACCTTGGGCAGGTTTTGAGT
>CAJWBN010000114.1 GCA_913020735.1 uncultured Acidimicrobiaceae bacterium | reverse complement strand
ACCACAACACCGTGGCCGAAGCGAGGTCGGGGACGTACTCCCAGGATTGAGCATGCTACTTGGTACCCAAATTGACCCAACGCCACAAACACAGTTGCCTCTGTGAGAAGCGAAAGCTCTCTTTCAATAAAGGGTCGACAGGTATCTCTTTCGACCGGAGTTGGCTTGTTTGCAGGTGGTGCACATCTAACTGCTGCGGTGACATAGGCATCAAATAATTTGAGGCCGTCGTCAACATGTCGAGCTAATGCCTGGTTCGCGAAACCAGTTCTATGCATAGAAGCAAAGAGAAAATCACCCGACCGATCCCCTGTAAAGACACGGCCAGTTCGATTCGCTCCATGCGCTGCGGGAGCAAGACCAACAACCATTACCTTTGCGGCTGGATCTCCAAATCCTGGAACGCCACGACCCCAGTACTCGTCATCAACGAATGCCGCTCGCTTCTCTAAGGAAATCTTCTCTCTCCACTGCACGAGGCGTTCGCACTGTCGACACTCAGAAATGGCCTGGGCGACTGAAAAAAGAGAGTCCATAACGCCGAGTGTTGCAGACTCTGAGGGGTCTTTAACGACTACGGTCACTTCGTGGCTTCTTCTCAACGACCTACCCTTATTCTTTTAGTTAGACATGGGCAAACTCCAACCACCGGAATTGAGCTCTATGGCAGGAAACCTGGTGTTCTTTTATCGGATAAGGGGTTGACCCAAGCGAAGAACGTTGCTCAACGTATTTCCGCTATGGGTAGCCAACGCTTTGACGCCATCTACTCCAGTCCGTTGGAAAGAACCAAACAAACAGCTCAAGCTATTTCCGCTGAGCTCGGCGTGAAAGTGAAACAAGACCGGGGCTTAATTGAACTCGATGTCGGAGATTGGACTGGTCGAAAATTAGCTCAGCTAAGGAAACTCAAATCGTGGTCAGCTGTACAGAAGTACCCTTCGGGGTTTCGGTTCCCAAATGGTGAGTCATTCACTGAAATGCAAACACGTGTGGCAGGGTCTGTTAACCGCTTGGTGGAAAGACATCCGGGGAAGGCTGTTATTGCAGTTAGTCATGCCGATCCCATTCGCGCTCTAGTTGCACACGCCATGGGAACCCATCTAGATCTATTTCAAAGAACAGTTGTTTCTCCGTGTTCGGTAACCGCCATCCTCTACGCATCACACGGACCAGTGGTTTTGTCGGTAAACAACACCGGAGAACTCAACGACCTTTCGCCCGCCTAGACCGAATCAAAAGAATTTTGAATAGGAACAATGACTGATAACTACGAAATACGAAACGTAACCAACTTTGTCGCCGGGACAATAGGAGGCCCTGGGGAACGAATTTTTTACTTGCAAGCTCAGGGTGACGGATCTGTCTTGACGCTGAAACTCGAAAAGGGTCAGGTTCAGTCTCTTGCGAGTCATCTACTGCAAATTATTGAGGATGAGGCCAGTGACATTACGGCAGCACACGTGTCAGACATGGTCGAACCTCCCAACGCGGTATGGACTGTCGGTGCACTAGCGATCGCTCTTAGTGACGAGCCCAACGAAATCGTTGTAGTCGCTCAAGAGTTACCTGACCAAGACGAAATTGATCCCTCCGAGGCCCATATCTATATCAATTTCGAACAAGCTAAAGCCTTTGTCGACCAGGCACTATTCCTCATTGAATATGGTCGCGACTTCGGTCGACAGAATGGTCACAAACGTATCGGTGACTGAAGATAGCGCTGACACCGGCGAACCTCTCTCAAGTAATTTGATCGGTGTCGAACCCGCGCGCACAATTTTGCAACGGGGTGAAATTGAACTAGTTGGTCGCATGCCATATAGCTCCAACGCCACATTTCTGGTCCGACTAGTCGACGGCGATGTGGCGGTCAACGGAATATACAAACCACTCGAAGGTGAGAGGCCTTTGTGGGATTTTCCTCGCGGTCTTTATCGCCGTGAAATCGCTGCCTATGAACTCAGCGAAGAACTGGGTTGGGCCGTGGTACCTCCTACCTTCGAGCGGGTCGGGCCCTACGGAGTTGGCTCAGTTCAGTTATTCATAGATGCTGATTTCGCTCAACATCACTTCACTCTGGTCAAAGATGTCAAACACCATCCGACTCTTCGAAAGCTTTGCGTCCTTGATCTACTGGCAAACAATACCGATAGGAAAGCAGGCCATTGCCTTCTCTCCAAGCGGGGAACCATTTATGGAATCGATCACGGCTTATGTTTTTCAACTGAGTTCAAGTTACGAACAGTGATTTGGGAATTCGCAAACGAGCCAATTGATGAAGGGCTATTAAGCGATATACACCGACTAACTCGAAGTGAAATTTCTAAAATCTCACCCTGGCTTGACCAAGATGAGATTGAGTCACTGTTCGAACGGGCCCAGTGGTTAATAGAGTCGGCGGTCTTCCCAGAAGACGATGGATACGGCTGGCCATGGCCGCTTATTTAGCAAGCGGATACAGCCAATTAATTCCAACGCAGATTTAGGACGAGGTTCTTACCGAGATTTCAATGCTTCGATAAGGGCAGGGATCACTTTGTGCACATCGCCAACGATTCCCAGATCAGCAACACCGAAGATCGGGGCCTCAGGATCTTTGTTGATTGCAATGATGTGTTTCGAACCCTTCATGCCGACTAGATGCTGCGTAGCCCCCGAAATACCACAAGCTACATAAACATTTGGTTTCACTACCTTGCCGGTCTGCCCGACCTGTTTGGAGTAGGGAACCCATCCAGCGTCAACAATGGCTCGCGATGCTCCCGATGCTGCATCAAGCAAGCCAGCAAGTTCATCAACCATTTCAAAGGCCTCAGGCTGGCCCAAACCACGCCCACCTGACACGACGACCTCGGCGTCATCAAGTTGAGGACCTGAGCGCTCTTCTACATGGCGCCCCGTTACAGACGCGGATCCAGCAGGACCAGGGTCAATAGCATCAACTGCTACTACCTCGGCTTCGGCGCCACCAGTAGCTTCAGCCTCAAATGACTTCGGACGGAACATAGCAAGTGCAGGACCGTCATTTCTGAAAGCGGTAAAGACGTTTTGTGTGCCGCCAAACACAGGCTCTTCAACAACTAGTGTCCCATCTTCGATCGAAGCACCAACATTGTTCGTAACGACTGGCTGGTCTATGCGGACCGCCAAACGCGCAGCAGTGTCCCGGCCATCAGGTGTCTGACCAAAAAAAACAGCATCTGGGGAACTTGTCTCCAAATGCGCCTGCAACGCTGCCGCCGCATGAACACCCATTAGCTTTCCATCGAGAGACCCAGTTGTGTGAACTTTTGTCGCTCCATGAGCGCCAAGTTCAGCTGCCATAGCAGCTCCGTCACCAGCAACGAACACCTCTACGTTCGTAGCTAGGCCACGCGCCGCAGCTAGCAACTCGAGTGTGAGACCGCTGGGGCTACCCTCATCGCCTTCTCCGAACACAAGGATGGTTTCAACAGACATTCGCAACCTCCTCAAACAACCTTGAGTTCGCCAAGGAACTCAACGATCTTGTCATGGGCGTCACCCTCATCTTCAATGACTTCGCCCGCTTGTCTTTCTTCTGCCTCGGTGACTCGCACAGTCTCCTGACGAGCTCCGCTTTGACCGACTGCAGCCGCATCCACTCCAAGCGCTGCCAAATCTAACTCTTCTACTGGCTTCTTTTTTGCAGCCATGATCCCTTTAAAGGATGGGTAACGAGGTTCCACGACCCCCGCCGTCACGGACACCAACGCTGGAGTCTGGCACTCAACATCGTCGTAGCCCGCTTCGGTTTGTCGTTGAACCTTGACAGTAGTTCCATCGACCTCAATTTTTTTTGCGAAAGTAATCGACGGCATCTCAAGCACGCCAGCAATCATCTCCGGCACTGTGCCCGTGTATCCGTCGGAAGATTCAACCCCTGCTAACACTAGGTCGGGGGACATTCTAGATATGGCTGCACCAAGCACTCGGGCTGTGCCAAGGGCATCGCTCCCAGCTAGAGCGTCGTCGCTAACAAGAACCGCGTCTTCAGCTCCCATGGCCAACGCCGTTCTAAGACCGCTAACTTCTCCATTCGCGGCCATTGATACCAATGACACTTCGCCGCCACCAGCTGCTTCCACTAGCTGAAGCGCCATTTCAACACCATAAGAATCAGACTCATCAAGGATCAACTTGTCGTCCCGTTTGAGGTAATTAGTTGTGGGATCCAACTCGCCTGGCAAAGCAGGGTCTGGAATTTGTTTAACGCAGACTACGACCTTCATGCGTGGATTCTGCCCCGAGGTTGCTTCAGATCCAAATGAAAAATAGAAAAATTTAAGTTCCCATGAATTCAGGTTTCTGATCGTTCATTAACTCAATACACGATTCGACTGACCACATAGAAATCAGCGACACTAGATGGGTGCGGATTTTGCTTCTTGTCAACGGGTCAGCCTCATCTGTCACCGCCCGAACCAGAGTGCTGATCCAAACAGCTCTAGCTGAACACCACGACGTCGAATTAGCGATGACTAGTCGCAGAGGACACGCATCGCGACTGGCCCGAGGGGCAGCTGCGACCGGGACCGAACTCGTAGCAGTCTTAGGTGGAGATGGGACCCTCAACGAGGCCGCTAATGGCTTGGCCGGAACTGAATGTGCGCTGGCACCCCTGCCTGGCGGTTCCACCAATGTTTTTGCTCGGACTATCGGATTAGCTGATGACCCTCTTGAAGCAACAAACCAGATCATCGGAGCCATCGCCGCAGACTCAATCGAACCTATCGGCCTTGGAGAAGTCGCGGGTAGGTACTTCTTATTCCACTGCGGTAATGGTTTCGATGCAGCCGTAGTGGAACAAGTTGAACGTCGAGCTGCGCTTAAGCGCTACGCCGGTCACCCATTGTTCCTATGGGCGGGCATTAACACCTGGCTCCGCCATTACGACCGGTCAGAGCCACGGATGAAAGTTGAACATCCGCTGGGCTGCATTGATGACAGCTATTTCACGATCGTTCTAAACACTGACCCTTACACCTACTTAGGAAGCCGACCCTTGTCTCTGGCCCCGGCAGCGAAACTCCACAACGGCCTAAGCGTTGTTGCCCTCCGGAACATGTCACTAGACACAATGAGCAAATTGCTTCGGGAGCTATTCCAAGGCAAACCTCTCCAAAATAGTGACGACGTTTACATCGCTAACGACATCGACACTCTCACCGTCACAGGACACAAGCTGTTCCCATACCAACTGGATGGCGACTACCTCGGACAAGTCGCCCAACTCAACTTCAAGTGGCGACCGGCTCTGCTTCGCCTAGTAAAACCTATCCACGAATGATCACGAGCTAATTCATCAACTCAAATGTTCTAAGCGCTTCATCCGGAACGTCGGTTATTAGACCATCGATACCAAGTTCTATTAGTTCGCTTACCCGAAGTTGGTCGTTGACCGTCCAGGTGTTCAAATGAATCCCTTCGAGTTGAGTTGCCGCCCGCATTTCACCGTCGACCAAAGCCTCATGGGGATGAAGAGCTCCATGTCCATTCTCTAAGGCATGCCGAAGCAAGATCTCCCAAGATTCATTCCAAAAGAGCAGACCAGTAAAAAACTCAGAAGTTTTCTTCTGAATACGGTCTAGCGCTTCGTGTTCGAAGGAAGAGATGACCCACTGACTCGCAGGCTCTGGCCGAGCTCGCAAGAGGTCGATTAGACCATCCGCTATCTCCAAAGCTCCTTGCAATCCGCCGGGAGCAGCCTTGATTTCAATATTGACTTTCAGACCAAGGCACGCGTCGAGCGCTTCGGACAGAGTCGGCACATAATTTGGCAAATCTTTAGCCCGGGCGCGTTCAATTAAAAGTCCTTTCACCACGGGGTCATGATGAACCATCAGCTCACCGTCGAGACTCTTCCACACATCGAGTTCAACGCCATCAGCCCCAATCTCGGCTGCCAACTTAAAGGAGTTGATGGTATTTTCCTTTGCCCTTTGAGATGCCCCCCGATGCGCATACACGACTGGACGTAGCGGCATTTAGTAACCGCTGTCCTTCCACTTGTTGTTTGAGAGGCAGCCCCCAAAAAGAATCGCTTGCTCAGGCATGTAACCGACCGTAATGTGTCCTATCGCTGTTTGCGTGCCACCCACGTCGAAGATATTTTTCGGCTATTCGATTCGGCATTCGATCAGTTTCTTGCCGCTGACATTTGTAGAGTCAGCAGTGATTTAGAAGCTTGCGAACCCCCTTCGCAAGTAGCACCTGGAGGATATGACGACGTGAGCGCTCGAGGATCCATGCTGCTGGAGAGCGGTGTCTGGAGAAATACTGCCAGTTGCCGAGAAGTAGATCCCACTATTTTTTTCCCTATAGGTTCAACCGGACGAGCCCTGCGACAAATAGCGGCCGCAAAAGCTGTATGTGTGGACTGTTCAGTGCAAGAGCTCTGTCTCGAATTCGCGTTAAAAACTAACCAAGACTCTGGAGTGTGGGGTGGAGCTTCTGAGGAAGAACGACGACAGCTTCGCCGGGAGCGGAACAGAGCTCGACGACAATTCAGTTAAGTTTCGATTCAGCAACTGCGCGAGATAGAACTAGCCATTTCAATTATCTGCCTGCCAACGGAACTTCTATCAACGCTTCGGAGCCCGGCAAATCGTCTCTCCGTCGCACTTCTATAGCACCACCGAGCTCGGTTGTCGCTAGACCCCTGATAATCGTGAGCCCAAGCCCTTGCTGAGTCTCACTATCGAAGTCAGGTGGCACACCTATCCCATTGTCCCTCACAGCCATCCTTATCTGTTCTTCAGTGCGGTCGAGAAAGATCTCTACCAACCCGATATCACCTTCGTCGACGAGACTGCTGGCCGGAAACGCATGATCGACTGTGTTTTGCAGAAGTTCGTTCAGAACTACTGCTAACGGAGTGACTATGTCTGATGGGACGAGTCCGGCATCACCGATCACCTCAAAGTGAATAGGTCGTTCAGGCGAGGTGAAGCTATCTTGTGCTGTTCGAGCCAACATTCCAGCCACATCAGCCAAACTCACATCGTCAGCAGTTTCATTTGCAAGGGTTTCATGCACAAGCGCAATAGCTCGAATACGCCGAACAGATTCATCAATAGCAAGTTTTGCCTCATCGGATTCAAGTCGCCGTCCCTGAAGACGTAACAGCGATGAGATTGTTTGCAGATTATTTTTTACGCGGTGGTGAATCTCTCGGATAGTGGCGTCCTTAGATACGAGCAGCCGATCTCTAAGACGAAGCTCAGTTATGTCTCGCAAGAGGACAATTGCACCACGAGACTCGTTCTGCCCAACAAGCGGTACTCCCCATAATTGGACC
>CAJWBN010000113.1 GCA_913020735.1 uncultured Acidimicrobiaceae bacterium | reverse complement strand
GGTGTCGGATCGACTGATTTCATCTAACAGCAACGCATCGCACTGGACATGGGAACGACAGTCGTTCATGCCTTCTTCCACTCTGACCAAACCGCGATAAGTGGTTCGTCCGCCATCTTTAGAAATTGATTTGGAAACGATTTTCGAAGACGTTTCGGGCGCTGCATGGACCATCTTGGCTCCAGCGTCTTGGTGTTGTCCCTCACCGGCATAGGCAACGGAAAGCACTTCACCGGAGGCTTTCGGGCCCATGAGATAAACCGCTGGGTATTTCATGGTCAACCGCGAACCTATATTTCCGTCAATCCATTCCACATGGGCCTCGTCATATGCCGCTGCTCGTTTTGTGACCAGGTTGAATACGTTGTTGGACCAATTCTGAATAGTTGTATACGTGATGCGACCACCAGGTAATGCACACAGTTCAACAACTGCTGAGTGAAGGGAATCTGAGCTGTACACGGGTGCAGAACATCCTTCGATGTAGTGCACCGTCGCGCCCTCGTCAGCGATAATCAGCGTCCGTTCGAACTGTCCCATATTTTCTGCATTTATGCGGAAATAGGCCTGAAGCGGCATCTCTACTTCAACTCCAGGCGGAACATAGATAAACGAACCACCGGACCATACGGCTGAGTTCAAGGCAGAGAATTTGTTGTCGCCTGGAGGGATAATGGTCCCGAAGTACTTTTGTATTATTTCAGGGTGTTCTTTTACCGCCGAATCCATATCGGAGAAGATCACTCCCTGCTCTTCTAGATCTTCGCGGTTTCGGTGGTACACCACCTCTGACTCGTATTGTGCTGTGACACCGGCGAGATATTTTCGTTCCGCTTCAGGTATCCCTAATTTTTCGTAGGTGTCCTTTACCGAGTCCGGAAGTTCTTCCCAAGCATCTACCTGACCTTCAGTTGGTTTGATGTAGTAGTAAATGTCATCAAAATAAATCTGCGAAGTGTCCCCGCCCCAGTTAGGCATCGGCTTTCTTTTAAAAATCTCGTATGAACGCAGACGGAAGTCGAGCATCCACTCTGGTTCTTTCTTGAGGAAAGACATTTCGCGAATGATGTCTTCGTTCAAACCTTTTTGGGGCTTGTATACGTAGTCCTCTTCATCGCTCCAGCCAAGCTTGTATTTACCTACATCTATAGAAACGTTCGGTTCAGTATCGGTCACACAAACTCCCGAGAAAGTATTTACCCCTATCAGGATAGTGGTAATTGAATTTCGGACCCACTTATTGGGCCTTTCCACGTTTCAGAATCATCAATATGTAAATATCCGGGCACTTGGGTATGCGGAGTGTCTAGATAAACCTTGGCTTCGGGGGCTTGGGCGAAGCGACCATGGCTCCAACGAACCTCAACATGTCCGTCTACAAAGGTTTCCTCTGAAGCTTCATGGTCTCGTACGGTGGCCCTCCACCCAACTTTGGGTTGACCTGCTTGTTCGCCCCATATTTCGAGGTCGCGAAACTCGAAGCGGCGTCGCCAGTCCCATGGAGTGGTAACCAACAAACGTAAGGATCTATCTCTCGCTGAACCAAGAACGTAGTAGGGCGCTGGGCCAATCCGCAGTAGGCGCCACAAAAGAGACTCCCGTTGACGTTTCGTGGCTACAGACTTACGCCATTGGCTTGCTGTGACTCTGCCGACCTCGGAGGCCAGGTCTCGATATGCAGCAGTGCATCTAGAACTCCACTGCCGATCAGCTAATGCGGTCTTTAATTCCATCCGATGGTGTTTTGCAAGGTCACCTACAAATGGCGGCAGGTCAATCTGGCTATCAACTTCTTCTCGCACTGCCGCATATAACGCTTGATGCTGTTCTGGAGCCGCGTGGTCATACCAATCCCCTACTTCTCGATTCGCGGCGAACAAGTTAGCGGGGGCTGCATTTAGCAAGATCTTGGATGAGTATTTGCATGAAATCAGGTAAACGTGGTCTACCCGCAGATCTATCGGTAGCTGGTCGTGGCCAGGGCTGCGATGACTACCTTTCCACTCAATGAGACGTGGCGGACGTCCCCTCAAGCCGTGATCTGCTTGCAGGAACACTTGGCCATTTCGGTAAGCACCGGCAAAGTCAACGCGGTGTAGCGACTCGTCAACAGCTTGAGTGAATTGCTCCCATACATGGTCGTCTACATCAATAAATTGTGACGGGAGTCGGCTAACTGCTTCGGCAGGGTTGTCATACCCCAACATTCCTAACCCTGTTGCGAGCTCAGTAATTTCGGTACGAACGGAAGCCAAGAGTTCAACCGATCAAAGCAGGCGCCAATTTACGCCACCCCTCAGGTACCTGATGTGGCTCCTCAGTCAATACTTGAACACACACGTGGTCTGCTCCAGCATCAAAATGTTCTTGAACTCGCTTGTGAATTTGATCGAGAGAGCCCCATACAACTACCGCATCGACCACATTGTCAGCCAGATTTTCAATGTCGTCAGCTTCATAGCCCAATCGCATGAGGTTGTTCGCATAGTTCGGCAGAGCCGCGTAGGTCTGCATATGTTTTCGAGCTACGGACCGAGCCGTGGCTGGGTCGTCTTCCAAGACGACCATTTGTTCGGGGTAGAGCAAAGCTTCAGTGCCCATGGTCTCGCGAGCCATCTGTGTGTGTTCGGGCGGCACGAAATATGGGTGGGCACCAGCAGTTTCCGATGCAGCGAGTTCAAGCATCTTGGGTCCGAGCGCAGCCAACACAAGTTCCGGCAACTCAGACGGTCCCACTGCCATGAAACGGGCCTTATGCATAGCTTTGAGATACTCGGTCATGTAAGTCAAAGGTTTTGAATAGTCATGTTTTCTAACCCACTCAACTAAATGGAGGTGGCTCACCCCGAGGCCCAGCAAGAATCGTCCTGGGTGTGCTTCTTCGATACTCCGCTGTCCGTTTGCCATGGTCATTGCATCGCGGGCGTAAATATTGGCAATACCAGTGGCGATTACGAGGTCGGAAGTGTTTTCAAGTATTCGCATTGCTGCAACAAACGGGTCCCGACCGACGGCCTCCGGAATCCAGATGGTCTTAAAGCCAAGTTCGCCTGCTTCTGCGCAAAGTTCGTTTGCCGCAGACGAGGGCATACTGTCGAGAATTGAAGTCCACAAACCAACTTTGCCAAGATCAATTTCTGCTTTTCTCATGAGTTGACCCTATGCCATTTATTGCTGTTTCTCAGTCGATACGTCGCATCTGCTCTCTAAAGGTTCTTCCGCGGCTTATATAAGTTTTCACACCAGGCAATATGAGGGGATCCGTATCCACCCCTTCTCTGATTTTTGCCGGGGTGCCCAGAGCCATCGAACCTGGAGGTACGTGCATCCTTCCGGGGACCACTGCTCCTGCGCCGACCAAGGCTCTAGCGCCGATCACCGCTTCGTGAAGCACTATTGATCCAGTACCTACGAGCGCTTCGTCTTCGACTGTGCAGCCTTCTAAGTGTGCCAGGTGCCCAATTGTGCACCCGCGTCCAACAATTGTGGCGAGGTCTTCTGTTACGTGCAACACAGCATTGTCTTGCACCGAAGTTTCTTCACCTATCACGATGTCATTGTCATCGGCGCGGAGCACAGCTCCGGACCAGATAGTTGCCCGAGCTCCAACCGTTACGCGACCAATCAATACCGCTTCGGGCATAACCCAAGCATCCGGGTGAATATCGGGTTCATGGTCCCCTAACGCATAAATAGGCATGTCAAAACCTCAAACAGTTAATCGGTCAGCACCCTGCAAACTATCGCGCCAACACGACGTTCACCTTCAGTTCAGAGGTCATTGGACGCTAGCGTCCATCTGATGGACCTCGAAGACCAGTCGCCACCAATCGCTCCACGCCATAACTACACGCGGTCGGTACACGGTCATTCAACAGAGGACCCTTGGTTCTGGTTACGGCACCGCGATGATCCAGCTGTACTTGAGTACTTACGAGCTGAGAATGAATGGACAGATCAGTCAACCGAGCATCTAAAAGATTTACAGGACGAGATTTTTGCCGAAATTAAGTCGAGGATCAAAGAAGATGATCAATCGGTTCCTGTACCCAAAGGAGTTTGGGAGTATGGCGTCCGAACAGGCGAAGGACTTCAATATCCGATACATGTGCGACAACTTCAGGGAAAACCAGCGACTGAAGAGGTCTTATTAGACGAAAACCAGCTAGCTGCGGATTCGGATTATTTCGCTCTCGGTGATCTTTCCGTCAGCCCTGATCATCGGTTACTCGCCTACACGGTGGACCATCAGGGCAACGAAGAGTACGAACTTACAGTTTTGGACCTTGAAACTCGCGAGGCACTTGACACCGGTGTTAGCGGTCTTTCATATGGCTTGGTCTGGGCTAACGACTCTCAAACTTTGTTCATGGTGTTGACAGATGATGCACGGCGCCCTGACCGAGTTATCCGACATCAAGTAGGCAGTGACCCAAAGCTGGACGTGACAGTTTTCACCGAGAACGACGAGCGGTTTTGGGTTGGCATAGGAGCCACGCGAAGCGAACAATTCATCGTCATCGGCAGCGAATCAAAAATGTCTTCCGAGTATTGGTTACTTGACGCTGATCACCCCAAAAATGAGCTGTCTCTGGTGGAGGAACGTCGCGAAGGACACGAGTATCGGATTAGCCACCAAGGACAACGATTATTGATACTCACCAACGACAACTCTGTCGATTTCCGATTAATGGAGGCGCCGCTTCACGATTGGAGCTATGCGAACTGGCAGGAGTTAGTCCCGCATCGCGAGGGTATAAGAATCGAAGACGTAGATGCCTTCGAAACCTTCACCGTCGTTACAGAGCGGCGAGAAGGTATTCCAGTAATGCGCGTCCTCGACCATTACACAGGCTCAGATTTTGAGATAGAGATGGCTGAGCCAGTTTTCGAGGCAGCTCCAGGAGCTAACGCTGAGTATTCAACCCGTACCTTCAGATACGGGTACACCTCGATGGTTACTCCTCCTTCTACCTACGAAATTGATATTGACACCCGACAACAAGTTCTACTCAAACAGCAAGCAGTTCTTGGCAATACCGACCTTTCTATGTACCGCAGCCAGCGATCGTGGGCAACATCTTCAGATGGAACGAAGGTCCCAATCAGCCTCGTCTGGCGGCCAACTGCAGTGTCGTGGCCAGCCCCCACACTCCTATATGGCTATGGGGCTTACGAAATTGGAATTCCAGCTTCCTTTTCTTCTGCCCGTCTCTCGCTCTTGGATCGTGGTGTCATTTTTGCTATCGCTCACATTCGCGGCGGCGGCGAGCTTGGACGTAACTGGTATGAGCAAGGCCGACTCGAACACAAACAAAACACGTTTACTGATTTCGGAAGTTGTCGTGATCACCTCGTGAACGAAGGGTGGGCAGATCCCGACCGCATAACGGCTCGAGGGGGAAGTGCCGGGGGCCTGCTAATGGGGGTTATGGTCAATCAACGACCCGACGCATTCGCCGGAGTTATAGCTGAGGTCCCCTTCGTGGACGTCGTAAATACGATGTTAGATCCGACCATTCCACTTACCGTCACAGAATATGAGGAGTGGGGCAACCCAAACGACTCCTCAACCTTCGAGACGATTGCTGCATATGCCCCTTACGAGAACATAGAAGGAACTGATCATCCGGCCCTCTTGGTCACTGCCGGACTCAACGATCCACGGGTTCAATACTGGGAGCCAGCGAAATGGGTTGCGAAACTACGTGCGGAAACAACTAGCACTCACCCAATCTTGCTTCGTACCGAAATCGACTCAGGGCACGGCGGCCCATCCGGCCGCTACGACGCCTGGCGCGAAGAAGCATTTATCTCATCAATCATTCTCGATATGTTGGATTTAGCTAGCCCGCTATCCCCCCGTAGAGACAGCAGCCAAGACTAGAAGTATCAAATTTCTAACAACGGAACTACTGCCCACAGGGCGAGCCGACCAGCGGCCAAAACAAGCACAAATCGGCCTTTGATCTAAAGGCCGTCGCATTACCCGCAACATAGCCACCGTAAAGACCGCCAAAATAACTTCCGCGGCTATAGATGGCCATGGCGACGCCACGTCAACGACCAACATCGCTCCCATGAGAATCTCAATCGGAGCGACTGCTACAGCTACAAACCTTGGAGCACCAAATTTTCGCGCCGCTGGAAGCCATGAAGGGTCCCGCAACTTCAAAGCGCCAGAGCTAAGAAAAACGAGTCCCAATATCAATCGAGCTGCAAGTGCCACAGTTCTATATCAACTAAAGGTTCCGTAGTTTCCTTGGAAGAAAACAAGCGGAGATTTACTATCCATAACTTCAAGCTCCAGAACGCGGCCTATGACAATGTCATGATCACCGCCGTCATGAACCACTTCAATATTGCAGTCGATGTAAGCAACTGAACCATTAATGATCGGTGAACCAGAAGGAGCGGGTGACCAATCGACGCCCTCGAACTTGTCTTCAACTCGACTCGCCATAACTCCACAAACTTCCATCTGGTCGTGACCCATGACATTCACACAAAACGATCCAGCTTCACGAATTTCTTTCCACGAGCCAGATTCTTTGCCTGGCAAGAATGCCACCAACGGCGGATCAAGCGACACTGATGTAAAAGAACCAATAGCCATACCTATTGGCTTGCCGTTATTAACTGCCGTGACTGCAGTAACTCCAGTGGGAAAATGACCCAAAACATTCCGAAATACCCCTGAATCGATACCAGTCACTACCACTCCTTGTTCATTCCTATGCGAAGCGTAGTCCTCCATGACTCGGAACTGTTTAGAACAACTACGAAGAACCGGTTATCGTCAATATATGAGCCTCAATGAGTCACCCGCCCTTCCAGAAGGACTGGTCGCCGTTGTTAAGAAGGACTGCCCGACCTGCGAGCTCATAATTCCAGTTCTTATAGGGTTAGGAAAAGAGACTCAACTAACGGTCTTTACCCAAGATGACCCTGACTTTCCTCCTGGAATCAACGACCGTCAGTTTGACGAAGAATTAGCATTTTCTTGGCATCACAACATTGAAACGGTTCCCACTCTCCTTGCAGTAGAAGAGGGCAAAGAAGTATCTAGAACTGTTGGCTGGTCTCGATCTAACTGGGAATCACTGACCAAAACTCCTGGATTAGGGCGTGACTTGCCGGATCAAAGACCCGGATGTGGCTCACTTTCAGTTGACCCTTCAATTAGCCCAGACTTGGAACTTCGGTTTGGCGGTTCAAGCATCACAGCCCGACGCGTCGAATTTGCTGCTCTTGAAGATACTCATGAAGCCCTTTTCGACCGCGGTTGGACGGATGGGCTTCCGGTAGTTCCACCAACTGAAGCGCGCGTAGCGGCGATGCTGAAAGGAACTACGCGGTCACCAGAAGAGGTTGTGGCTTCTATCCCTCCGGATTTA
>CAJWBN010000112.1 GCA_913020735.1 uncultured Acidimicrobiaceae bacterium | reverse complement strand
GCGGGTTCTCTCAGGAACCGGGGCTGGGAGATATTTACAGATGAAATTATTCGACTAGTTAATAAGAAGGATGAACGAGTTGTCTTTATTTTGTGGGGGGCCTTTGCTCAAAAGAAAAAACCACTAATCAATCTTGACCTTCACTACGTAATCGAAGCACCGCACCCTTCTCCTCTAAGTGCCCACAGAGGTTTCTTTGGAAGCAGGCCGTTCTCTCGGACTAACGAGGCCCTTATAGAGGTAGGCCATGAGCCGATCGACTGGGGGCTTCCTCACACGTGACAGTTGACAAGAGATGGCCTTAGCTCACCATTATCTTCAGACCACTCAATTTGGTGCAGAGTTGTGACTCCGTTGTGTTCAGTCAGGTCAACTGTGAAACGCCCAACGTGAACTGAGACCCCCCTAGCCCAGACCCGACTTAGCCATCGAGGATGCAGAGAAATCTCGACATGGCTGTCTCTGCCTGAAAGCCGACCGGAGACTGAAGGAACGTCCAATAGTTCAACTATGCAAGTGAAGGGGATTAAAGCTGGGTTTGGCACAGAGGGCCTTTGGTTTGCGAGTGCTTGAACTAACGAGCGACGAGCCCGCAACTTGGTCGCTTCTATTAGGTGTCGGTGCATAGATGGAGCAAAGTCCCAGCCACGTTTGTCAGCAGCGTCGACTACTGCTGCCATCGCTCGGTCGAGAAACTCGTGCGGGAGAGTTGTGACTACCTCACCCATTTTCACAGCTTTATCTCGGGGTAAGTCATACAGAAAGTCTTGAACGCCTTCTGAGCGCAGACGCTCAAGAGCCGTATTCAACCACCAACGTCTCTGGTGGTCAGCTTTGTACCACGGCGCCCACTCTTCGATGAACCCGGCGTCAGAAAGTGCAAAATTCCACAAATCGAGAATGTCTAGGCATCGAGGTTTTGGTCCTCCGAGCGCAACAAGAACTTTTTCGGCACTGATGTTGGGGTGGTCTGGCAGAAGTAACTCACCTGCTGACCAAACAACCGTGTGTCGGTGACCTTCGCACTCAATCTCGAACAGCGTGTCTGAAACACCTTGATGCCAGGGCACAGTTCTCAACCGTAGCGCTTTCAGGTGTACCGCTAGCTATTTTTAGATCTGGTATGGGGTTGCCGGGCAACAGCCGAATCTTGAACTCCAACAAGATATTCAAGCCAACTCTTGTGAACCAATATTGCTTGGATTCTCGCCGTGTCCGATATTTTCGATGGGCGGGATTAATGCTGACTACCCTTTCGGGGTATGCATGATCTAGTCATTCGAAACGCGCGCATCGTTGACGGCAGCGGGTCGCCTGAATTTATGGGTGACTTGGCGGTCTCCGATGGATTACTGACTGATGTTGGGAAGATCGATGGAAGTGCGCGTCAGCAAATTGATGCTGATGGCCAGTTAGTGGTTCCGGGTTGGGTTGATATCCACACCCATTATGACGGTCAAGCAACATGGGACCCAGACATGACCCCTTCGTCATGGCATGGGGTGACGACGGCGGTATTCGGGAACTGCGGAGTCGGGTTTGCCCCCGTTCGACCCGGAAGTGAGGACTTTTTAATCAATCTGATGGAAGGAGTCGAGGACATTCCGGGCACCGTCTTAGCGGAGGGGATCGATTTCACCTGGCAGACATACCCCGAGTACCTCGATGTCCTCGAGAGTATGCCGCGCGTGATGGACATTGGGAGCCAGATTCCTCACGGGGCACTGCGTTTTTTTGTCATGGGAGAACGAGGGGCCGACCACCAAGAACGTCCTAATGCAGACGAACTTGTGCAACTGGAGTATCTAGTAAGTGACGCTTTGCAGGCTGGAGCGCTGGGGTTCAGCACGAGTCGAACAACAAAACATAAGGCCGCTGATGGCCGATTGACTCCATCGCTAAGTGCCGGCGATCCGGAGCTAGCCGCTATTGCGAACGCAATGAAGAGTTCGGGTGCTGGTGTCTTGCAGGTCAACAGTGACTTTGGTCCGGGAGAATTCGAGGCTCTAGAGGAAGCTGCTCGAATTTCGGGCAGGCCCCTCTCGGCCCTCATTATCCAAGTTGACCATTCGCCTGTGTTGTGGAGAGAAACACTCAATCAGATTGGGCACGCCAATAAGCAAGGTCTCTCGATGACCGGCCAGGTTGGCTGCAGGCCGATCGGGGTTCTCCTTGGGCTAGATGCCACAGTTAATCCGTTTGGTAATCACCCGGCCTATAAGGCAATTTCGGAACTTCCGCTTGCTGAGCGAGCTGCGCTTTTGCGAGAGAACCGAGAATTGCGAACAAAACTCATTGATGAACGACCGGCAGATGGTTTTAGCGATTGGATGAATTATGCACTAACTCGAGCCTTCGAGTTAGGGGACGATCTTAATTACGAACCTGAGCCATCGACGTCTGTTGCGGCGCGAGCCGAAGCTATGAATGAAAGCCCTTGGGAGTTGGCACTCGACCTGTTGGCTAGCGGTAAAGGTGAAACTTTGCTGCTCTACCCGTTCGAAAACTACGCCTCAGGCTCCCTGGACGATGTGTTCGAAATGTTGACTGACCCGCATACCATCTGCGGCGTAGGGGATGCCGGTGCTCATGTCGGAACCATATGTGATGCTTCATATCCGACCTATCTGCTAACTCATTGGGGTCGAGATAGAACCAGAGGAGAGCGCCTCTCCTTGGAGTTTTTGGTGAACAAACAGACCCGTAGGACTGCTGAGACTTACGGGCTCTTGGATAGAGGACTCTTGCAGTCTGGCTATAAGGCCGATTTCAATGTGATCGACTTTGATCGGCTATCGGTGGGATCCCCTGAACTAGTTCGTGACCTTCCTGCGGGAGGAAAGCGACTTGTCCAACGCCCTACGGGCTACAGCCACACATTCGTAAGTGGCGTCGAGGTCTCTCGCCGAGGTGAATTGACAGGAATGCGTCCAGGTCATCTCGTCCGTGGTGCACAACCGGACCCAAGGTAAAAACTCGATGGCCCAGTCAATGCCTTTAGCTGACATTACGGTCCTCGACTTGACTATCGCGCGCGCAGGACCCACCGCCGTTCGTCAGTTAGCGGATTGGGGCGCAAACGTCGTGCGCGTGGAGTCTCCTTCTGGAGGGTTTGAAGCTGGTGCGGATTCCTCGCCCGATCAGTTAAATCTGCACAGAAACAAGCGTTCAATGGTCATAGACCTAAAGAACCCTGATGGGCGCAGAGCGTTCCATCGACTTGTTCAGTCTGCTGATGTGGTTGTCGAAAACATGCGAAGCCAAGTCAAATACAAGTTGGGGTTTGATTTTGAGACTTTGTCATCAATTAATCCGCGAATCATTCTTGGTTCAATTTCAGGATTTGGTCAGGATGGTCCATATGGGGAGCGCGGGGGAGTAGATCAGATAGCTCAAGGTATGGGTGGCTTAATGAGTGTCACTGGCGACGCTAATCATGGGCCTGTAAGAGCTGGTGTTGCTATCAGTGATGTAACGGCCGGCC
Organism: uncultured Acidimicrobiaceae bacterium; assembly: GCA_913020735.1. Lineage (GTDB taxonomy): Bacteria > Actinomycetota > Acidimicrobiia > Acidimicrobiales > Poriferisodalaceae > MedAcidi-G3. The sequence continues at coordinate 3,920 of CAJWBN010000112.1, read as the reverse complement.
TTCAACTTGCTATAGGGATCTTGACGGCGCTTCACGAACGTCAGCGGACTGGAGAAGGGCGGTGGGTGCACACGTCCCTTCTTGAGTCGATGATAGGCATGCTGGACTTTCAGGCTGCTAGGTGGACAATAGCTGGGGACAACCCACTGCAAGCGGGTAATGATCACCCAACGCTAGGTCCAATGGGTATGTACGGGACTGCTCAAGGTTTTATAAATATTGCTGCCTCGGGTGGGCGTCTCTGGGAGGCGTTCTGTCAGGAACTGGGGGTAGCGCAATGGTTGAGCGATCCGCGCTTTGCCACGGCCGCTGCGCGGCGTGAAAACAAAGCAGAGTTGAACGATCTCATTGAAAAAGAATTACTGAAGGACACTGGCGATAGTTGGGTGGAGAGGTTCAACGCTGTGGGGGTTCCATGTGGCCCGGTCAACACAGTGGCCCAAACGTTCTCTGATCCACAAGTCCAACATCTAGGTATGGCCACCCCAGTAGTTCACCCAACCGCCGGGGATATCTCGATAATTAGAAATGCCACAAATATGGAAGGGGTATCTTCAGAAATTCGAATGCCAAGCCCTCTGAAAGGCCAACATTCAAAAGAGGTGCTGCTTGAATTCGGGTTTACCGAAGAAGAGATAGAGAAGCTTTCTTCGGCTGGTGCGATCGAGGTGAATCCCGACTAGGCCAGCCATTGGTTGTCTCTAGAGAAGAAATCTTGGAATCTAGAAACCAGCAGTTTTGTCGACGATGCCTTCAAGCTCATGCCCTTCGCGCAAAGCGACCAAATTACGGCAGAACCTCTCGAGATTTCTCCGGCCCCTATGTTGGCTGGCCCCAGCAGTATGGGGTGTCATCACACAGTTATCGAAGCTCCACAAAGGACTATCTGCAGGCAGTGGTTCGATTGGTGCAACGTCTAGCGCAGCGCCACCGATTATTCCCTCCTGAAGCGCTTGTTCGAGGCCGGCGCCATCGATAATTTCCCCCCGCGTGACATTAAGAAAAATTGCAGTTGGTTTCATCGCCTGAAAAAACTGGTAATCGCACATCGCTCTAGTTTCTTCTGTCAGCGGAAGCCCTACCGCTAGCACGTCGCTGACGGCGATCAAGTCATCTAGAGCTTCCATGCCTTCAACTTTTTCAACCCCGTCGCTCGCAGGTACCGAGAAGGCATCAATCGCTCGAACCTTCATACCGAAGGCCACTGCTCTGCGAGCTAGATGGCGTCCTGTGCCGCCAAAACCGACAATACCCATTGTTAAGCCCTCTAGTTCGACCTCAGAGAAGCGCATCATTTCGCGGTTCTCAAGAGTCCACCCTTCGGGTCCAAGCTCTATGGCGGTTTTAATCCTTCTCGTGAGAGCCAGAAGGAGACCAAAGGCCGTGTCCGCTAGATGGCCACCTACCAGCCCCTTCTCACCGGTTAGGAGGACGTTGCTGTGAATGAACTCTTCGTACATAAACATGTCGACGCCCGAAGCTGTGGCGTGGACCCATTTGAGCTTGGGTGCAGCTTCAAAGAGCCACTTTGGTGTGATACCGAGTATGACGTCAGCTTCCGCAGCGTGGTCGACCCCCTCCTTGGGGCTGTCAACGATGGTTATGACCGCATCTGGGCCCGCAGCTTGCCTGATCATTTCCTCGTCTTCAGCACTTACGTCTGGGAGAGTTAAGGTTTTCGTGACTAGGACGTTTAGAGGCTTGTCAGGGACTGGGAGAGTTCCGTTCATGTGTAATCCGTTTCTACTTGGCCGATATTTGAGTATTCGGCCACCCATCTCTCGCCAGATGAAATTTGGTGGCGCGTGTAAGCGCCGGTAATTATTTTTTGACCTTGCTCTAGCTGAAGGCCAAACCGGTGCAAAGTTGCTGCTAACCGAGCAATAGAGATATATGGGTTATCGACTTCTTGTTTATGTAGGCAGCGAAAGCACTCCTCGTCGTTGCGGTAAAGAACTATCTCGGTGTCATCGATATTGTCTATGTCCTCAACGGGGACCCCAGTTCCTTCGACAATCGCCCAATTAGTCAGATTGTCAGCAACCAACATCGCCAAATTTCCTCCCACCACGGCCCTGCGTTCATTGAGCTCATACCCAGCGGCAACCCGCTCTAGATGTTTAGGAACGATTGTTGGATCCACATTGGGCCCTGAAATCGTTTCGCCAACCGTAAAGCACATTTCAGGTTCGATAGTTGCTCCGTTAACTGCAGAGGCCGAAATAGACACACCGCTTTCGAAACGCTGCATCAGGTGCCCAAATGGGCGGTCGTCAATACCTACCTGCTGTCTAGCTCGGTCAGAGGTCAACCCGACTTTCCAGCCGATTTGGGTAGCGCCGCTCTCTAGACGTCTTCGACGAATTTCGGTTTGCACGGCGAGCCCGTCGTTGAAATCCAAATCGGTAAAGGCTTCCTCAGGAAGATCAAGTCCTTTTTGGTAGTAATCCCAAAGAACATCGGCGGCGTGGAGTTGAGAGTCATTAAGTGGATTCACTGACTCGACGGTAGTCGGCAGAGTAGCCACTTTGCCTTCTCCATTTGGGATCAGTTGGGAGCCAGCTCCATTTCTTGAAAGCCGTACCAAAGTAGGTCCACCTTTCGAGCCAGGCAGGAGGGGGTTACCCTCATGCAATATGGCATCACCCCCAGCAACGTTCAACGAGTTAATGCAGTTGGAAGGGCATGGTCCTGATACATGGGTCGGTCTGAGTCCCGACTATGCGTGGGGACGTATCTATGGAGGACAGGTAATTGCCCAAGGTCTGAAAGCGGCGTTTGCGACAGTGGACGAACAGTTTTTGCCCCACTCCGTGCATGCTTATTTCATACGTGGCGGGACTTTGGGCGAGCCTGTTCGGTACGAAGTAGATCGTCTTCGAAATGGTCGTTCATTCTGCACCCGGTCTGTTGTGGCCCGCCAGAGTGGGGGAGCGATCCTGAACCTCTCGTGCTCATTTCACGTTGCGGAAAATGACGCTGAAATTCAAACAGCGCGCATGCCGCTTGCCCCTGAGCCTGACGATTGTAAGGGGCGCGAAGGTGATCACATGAATACGATTTTGGATCGCAGAACTCTGAGTAGTCCCCCTGGCGCCGGACGGTCCATGGGTTGGGTGAGGGTCCGCGGCGAGCTCCCCGAAGACCAACGTCTACACGTGTGTGGGCTTGCATTTACCTCGGACGCTGTCCAGTTCGATGCGGCCCGTTCTTTGCATCCCATTCAGGCGCCTAGAGAGGAATATCAGGAGCGATTCATGGGGGCATCATTGGACCATGCGATGTGGTTTCATCGGCCAATGCGCGCTGATGAATGGCATCTTTATGACTGGGATTGTCATGGGTTAAATGGATCTCGAGGTATGACTGTCGGAAACTTGTTTGCGCCTGATGGCAGTCACGTGGCCACCATCGCGCAAGAAGTGTTGTTACGAGAGCGACGTTGACGTCAGATTAAACCGCGCCGACTGTCTTTCCATGGAACTTCTCGATCCAATCTTGGTTCCCCGGGAAGGCCAAGAACTCGTTCTCCGAGAATGTTCCGCTGGATTTCGTCGGTTCCACCGCGAATCGACATAGAGGGGGCTGTCATGACCTCGATGTATCCATGCCCTTCCTCAAGCATGCCGTGTGCTCCAGAAACGCGGTTTGTTAGGTACGAGCGCCCCTTGTACGACCGCACAGTTCTTAATTTCGCTCCGCTACCTGCAGGTCCAGGTGCTCCGCTTGAACGAGCTTCATCAGCAGCACGCTGTGCTGTCCAACGACTGACGGAATCATGCGAGTAAAGACTCATAATCTCGTCACTGGTAACAGCACTTTGAGCGTTATCTGATAATTGAAGGTCGCTTATCCAGCTGGGAATTCGTCGTCCTTTTGCGCCGCCGTCACCGCCGCCGCGGCTCCCTCCACCGGCGCGT
>CAJWBN010000111.1 GCA_913020735.1 uncultured Acidimicrobiaceae bacterium | reverse complement strand
AGTTGGGTATGCACTAGGCCATCCTGAAGTCATCGGGGCGATCGACAAAGTAGCACTACCGTTTTTAGTGAACGGGGTTGCGCAAACAGCGGTCTTGGCGTCTCTTGAGTCAGCTGCGGAGAAAGAACTTGAGGACCGCGTAGCTGAAGTAATTAGTGAACGGGACCGCATTACAGAGGAGCTTTTAGAGTTGGGATGGCCGGTTACTCCGAGCCAAGCGAACTTTCTATGGCTTCCTGTCGAGGAACATGCTGGACCTCTGTTTCAGCGACTCGAAAGCAAGGGCATCGTAACTCGCCCGTTTGAGAATGAAGGCCTGCGGGTTACCATCGGCAAGCCTGAAGAAAATGATCGCTTCATCGAGGCAATAGGACCGAACTAGGCCCTTGTTGGGTGAGAAAACCAAGACTGAAATAATCGAAAGTAGCGGAGGTCAACGTGTTTATTAATGGAGCTTGGGTTGAGTCCAATTCTGGGAAGACGTTTGACGTCATAAATCCAGCAACAGGAGATGTGCTTGGAACAGTCCCAGCAGGCGACGCAACCGACGCAAAGGCAGCGATTGATGCTGCTAGCGAAGCATTCCCGGCTTGGTCGAGTACCACCGCTTACGAGCGTTCCCGGCTTCTGTACCGAGCATGGGAGTTGATGACTGAACGCAGCGAACAGCTCGCTCAACTTATGACCGCAGAACAAGGGAAGCCCCTTAAGGCATCACGTGCCGAGGTTAAGTACGCCGCAGATTTTCTGATTTGGTTTGCTGAAGAAGCCAAGCGAGTTACCGGGGAATGGCTGCCTTCCCAACGGCCGGATCAACGATTTCTTTCCGTGAAGGCTCCTGTTGGGGTTGTGGCAGCGGTTACTCCATGGAACTATCCGATCTCGATGCTTACGCGAAAGATGGGTCCAGCGCTTGCTGCTGGGTGCACGCTGGTTTTGAAACCCGCGGAAGCCACACCTCTTTGTGCGAAAGCCACCTATGAAGTCTTTATTGATGCGGGCATTCCAGACGGCGTCATCAATCTGGTTACCGCTCATGACCCAGTGCCGATTGGCGATGTCTTCACTGGAGACCCGAGAGTCGCGAAGCTCACGTTCACAGGTAGCACTGCCGTCGGCCGAACTCTTGCAGCGAAATCTGCGGCTAATCTTCAGCGGATCTCCGTGGAACTCGGGGGGCATGCCCCGTTCATAGTCTTCCCTGACGCAGACCCTGTGCATGCGGCTAAAGGCGCAGCCGCTCTGAAGTTTTTGAACGCTGGCCAGGCATGCATAAGTCCCAACCGACTCTACGTGCCGAATGTTTTACGTTCAGCCTTTGAAGAAACCCTCTGTAGCAGAGTCGAAAAACTTCAAACAGGTAACGGTATGGAGGATGGAATTGGTGTTGGCCCTCTGATTAACGAAGCGGCAGTGGCAAAGGTCGAACACCAGGTAGAAGACGCTCGCGATAAAGGAGCTGGAGTACCGGTCGGCGGGGTTCGGCTGACGGAGGGCGAGCATGGTAACGGCCATTTCTTCGCCCCAACTGTCTTAACTGATGTTCAGTCGACGATGTCCATCTACAGGGAAGAGACCTTTGGGCCAGTAGCTCCCGTAATTGGTTATGACGACGCCGAAGAGGTAATCGATCTAGCTAATGACACCAATTATGGATTGGCGGCTTACGTTTACACGCGTGACATAGCGGTAGCTATGCGAGCGTTTGAAGGACTGCGGTTTGGCATCATCGGAATTAACGATGTGAACCCGACTTCAGCTTCAGTTCCCTTTGGGGGAATGGGAGATTCGGGAGTCGGGCGCGAAGGTGGGCATGAAGGCATTAGCGAGTATCTCGAAACCAAAACGGGTGGCTTCGCTATTTAGCTTCAAAAATTCAGTATGCCTTTAGGCGAGTTCATCTATCAGATCCCAGAGACCTTCAACATGGCGTTGTTCGGTGGCTCGCTGTCCAATAGATACTCGAATCATCGGTCGCCCATCAAGTTCAGATCCGGTCCAAGCGACATTGCCTGTATCGCTAACAGCGTTTATCAAACGACTTGTGGCTTCATCGCTTTCTGTGCACCTGAAGCAGACAAGGGCAAACGGATGGGGTGCGACTATCTCGAATCGTGGGTCGGTATCCAAGCGGCTTGCTAACTCCTGGGTTAAAGCCACGTGGTAACGGATCATCGATCTGAGCCCATCAGCCCCGTAACTTCTGATTACCCACCACAGTTTGAGAGCTCGGAACCTACGGCCCAATGGAACATGCCAGTCTCGGTAGTCGATAACTGCTCCGGATTCACTTGCTTCGTTCTTTAAATATGGCGGCAAAATACTTAAGCAATCAATGAGTGGAGCTCGGTCTGCTACATAGAAAACAGAGCAGTCGAAGTTCACCATTAACCATTTGTGGGGGTTGAAGGTGTAGCTGTCGGCAAGCTCGAGCCCGTCTTGATGGAATCTAAACTCCGGACAAATCATCGCGTTGCCGGCATAAGCGGCATCTATGTGGAGCCACAAGTCCTGCTCTTGGCAAATTTCTCCGACTGCCCGAATCGGGTCAACGCCAGTCGTGCCAGTTGTCCCAACTGTCGCTGCAACGAACACAGGGTTAAGCCCATCTGCTCGGTCCTGGTCGATCGCAACGCTTAGGGCATCTGAACGCATCCCCTGTTCTTCGTTAACTTCGATGAGTCTTATGTGGCCATAACCAGCTACATTCGCTCCTTTTTGGATTGAACTGTGAGTTTGCGTTGATGCATAAGCAACCATCGAACTCGGGTCAATTCCTTGTTGGGCTGCTTGGTGGCGCGCTACAACGAGCGCCGTGAGAGTGGAATCTGAGGCGCTCATTTGCAACACGCCTCCTCCCTGTTCCGTAGTTTTCCAGGATGAAGGAAGAGCTAATAGATCAACCAGCCAGTCAAGCACGTGGCTCTCAATCTCAGTAGCGGCGGGAGAGGTTGACCAAAGCATGCCTTGGACACCCAATCCTGCAGAAACCAGCTCGGCAAGAACAGAAGGTGGTGAAGCATTAGCTGGGAAAAAGGCAAACCACGAAGGGTGTTGCCAGTGGGTTATGCCCGGCATGACTATTGAGTCGAGATCTTCGATGAGGTTCTGAAAGGGTTCACCAAATTCTGGGGCCTTGGCCGGCAATTGATCACGTATCGTGCCAGGAGCTATTTGCGACGTAACCGGAAGCTCTTCGACCCGCTCCCAATAGTCGGCGATCCAGTCAATCAAGGCGTGGCCATGGTCGCGAAATTCCTGGGTCGACAAATGCTTGGGGGGTTCAGGAAGATTCTCTTTGTTCATGTTGTGCCTTAGTCGAACTTGGCGACCGGTGTTGTAGGTATGTCGGGGCATCGTACCGTTGCACAAAGCTCTAAGGGCTCTTGCTTCGTATAGAGCATACGATCTATGTATGAAGAGACTTATGGGACAGATCGCAGTGGTGACAGGTGGCGGCTCAGGAATTGGCAGATCGATAGCGACCCGCTTTGGAGAAGAGGGAGCAACGGTTGCGATTGTTGACGTTGATGCGAATGGAGCAGCGGAAACAGCTGAGATGATTGAACAGCAGGGCGCTAACTGTCGCTGGTTCCAGTCGGACGTATCTGATAATTCAGCGGCTAATGAGATAGCTGAGAAAGTCATCGAAGAGTTCGGTTCAGTAGATGTTCTTGTGACGGCAGCTGGAATTTCGGTCGGGAAGACAGTGCCAGATACACAACCTGAGGAATGGGATCAAGTTTTTTCGGTGAACGTGAAAGGCACTTACCTCTGGATGAGGGCAGTTATCCCGAGAATGACCAACAGAGGTGGTTCGATAGTCGCCATAGCCTCCCAACTTGCGGTCTCGGGTGGCATATCGAATGCGGCTTACATAGCCTCCAAAGGGGCAATCGTAAGTCTTTGTCGAACGACAGCAAACGACCACGCAGCAGAAGGTGTTCGTGTTAACTGTATTCTCCCGGGAGCGACTGAGACCCCTCTACTCGAACGATCCTTCGCTCGGTTCGAAGATCCAACTCCATATGTTGAAAGGTCTTTATCGAGGCACCCTTTAGGGCGCTTTGGTAGACCCGAAGAAGTAGCTGAGGCTGCCTTATTTCTCGCCTCAGACAACTCAAGTTTTACGACCGGCTCCGAATTGCGTGTTGATGGCGGATGGATAGGGGGTTAATCCCCTTGTGGTTCGGTGTAGAACCTCGAGCCTTGATCAAACTTGTTCGGTTTGAGGAAGAAACCCAAGATCACAGCGCCATCCACGCTGCGTGCCTCATGCCGGTTGCCGGCCGGCCTCCAAATGTAGTGACCGGGTAAAGCTTTGCCCTCGTGGTCCTCGAATGACCCGCTCACGATCCAGGTTTGCTCAATATCGATGTGTTCGTGTGCGGGCACTATCGCACCTGGTTCCAGCTTAAATAGAATCGTGGAGCGGCCTGATGGCGGGTCTGCCCACAAGACCTTGTGTTCAACTCCAGGGAATTCAGATGCTGTCCATGGCATTTCAGCGGGGTCTATATACACCGATGCCAATTCGGGTGGATTGCGAAAAGTACTCATTGTTTGCCCCTTCAGCCTCCTAGAGTTCAACACAAATGTCCTGTTCCCGTCAGGACATGATTCTTGGAGTTTGGTGAAGCAGATGAGTTGGGAAGAAGTTGACAAAGGGTGGGGAGATCAGGCGCACGTCTGGGCAGCTGTCATGGAACCTAGATGGTGGCCTGAATTTGATGCGGTGCTTCGGGCGACCGGAGTTGACCAAGACACGGATTATTTGGATATTGCCTGCGGATCCGGCCTCATGCTCAACATGGCGTCCAGACGAGGTGCGCAGACGCATGGGTTAGATGCCTCGGATCGTCTGCTGGCGCTCGCTAAACGCCGCACCCCGCAAGCAGACATCCGTCATGGAGATATGAACGCCTTACCGTGGGCCGATGAAAGCTTTGATGTAGCGACGAGTTGTCGCGGCATATGGGGACCTAACCAAGATGCGGTGCATGAGGCCGCACGAGTCCTCAAACCAGGGGGTTGTCTTGGGTTGAGTTTCTTTTCGGCTGGCCGCGAAAGTAGCCAAATCGGTAAGGCCTTTCATGCCATACGACGGATATCGGATCATGAGATCGATTGGTCTCAACAACTGGGGGAGATCGGTTTGGAAGGCCGTGCAGAAGAAATGTGTGAAACCGCTGGTTTGGTTCCGCGCGACCGTCAAGCAGTCCAGTTCGATCTAGAAGGCGCAGATATCGAACATGAGGTGAGAGCCTGGATGTCTGCGGGACCAGCGTGGATGGCCATTCAAGAGCGAGGCGCAAACGAAGTAGAAAACTCCATCAGAGAGGAACTGTCTCAACTGGAGGAACCAGGAATCGGAGTGAGGACCCAGGTCCTTATTGAGTATGTCGTAGCCACTAAGCCAAATTGATCTATTTGCGGCCTGATGCAATAGCTGAAGGCGGCTTCTATTGGCTTCAAATTACTAGAAAGCAAAAAGATAGCTAGTTTCTTGGAATGACTGAAGTAATTCAAGAGTTAGAGAACCGCCGATGGCAAGCGATGATCGACGTTGATTTACCCACTTTGGACGGTTTGCTTCATCCGAATTTGAGGTACACCCACTCGACCGCTGCAGTGGATTCGAAAGAGTCCTACATCACGGCACTCGAAAACGGTGTTTTTGATTACCGGCAAGTAGACAACAGCGACGTCGAGATTCAAATGTTCAACGGTTTAGCGCTGGTAAACGGAACCGCTCAAATAAAGGTTGTAGCTAGAGAAAAAGAATTTCTACTTCGAAGTCGATACACGTGTGTTTGGGTAGAGGAGTCCGAAGGCTGGCAATTTCTAGCCTGGCAGAACACTCCTATCCCATCCTGAGACGTCGTCGATATGCCGGTTGAGGAACAGACAACCAAGATTGGACTCCGCGTCAGAGGAGATGTCGCGTATTGTCGTGCGACAGCCTTGGAGTGAGCGAGAACCAAATGACAGAACGTGTTGAGATCATCGGATATGACGTTGAAGCCGTTGAGGAATGGATTAAGGACAACACTGAGGGACTCGAACCTCCATTTGACTGGGTGCAGTTAGAAGGTGGACACAGCAATTTGACTTACGCCCTTACCGACCTTAAGGGGAACCGTGCTGTGGTCCGGAGACCACCCATGGGCGAGTTGCTACCTAAAGCTCATGACATGGGGCGCGAGTTTTCGATTATCAGCGGTCTCGGGCCAACCGCTGTTCCAGTTCCAATCGCTTACGGGTATTGCGAGAGCCCTGAAGTAACCGGCGCCCACTTTTATGTGATGAGCCAAGTGGATGGCAAGGCTTTGTTCGAACTTGAGGATGCGTTGGAGTATCTAAGTGAAGATGCCCGCGCCAACGTCGGGATCTCGTTTATGGATGTCTTGGCTTCGCTGCACTCAGTTGACCCTGATGACGTTGGTCTCGGGGATCTAGGTAAGAAGGAAGACTATGTGGGTAGGCAAATACGAACCTGGTATCGAAGTTGGGAAGCATCGGCAGAAGGCGCTTCCTATGACGACCCTGATCTGCACGAATTGCATGGTTTCCTTGAGTCACGCCGGCCAGAGCAGGGACCTGCCAGAGTAGTTCACGGCGATTATGGCCTACATAACTGCTTGATCAGTAAAGAGGGCTTCTTGACTGCAGTTCTGGATTGGGAGATATCAACACTTGGTGATCCAATGGCGGACTTTGCTTATGCCTTGAATACTTGGGCTGAGCCGGGTGACGAGTTAGTCAACAAAGAAAATGCTCCGACTCTTGCCGATGGTTTCTCAAACCGATCCGAGTTAATCGAACGATACGCGACGAAAACCGGCTGTGATCTCACAAATCTGCCTTATTACATCAGCTTCAACCACTTCAAAACCGCATGCATTATTCATGGTGTTTATGCCCGCTATATGCAAGGACAAAAGTCTGCGGAAGGTGTAGATCTCGATTACTACAGAACCCGGATCGGTGATTCCATTGAGTTAAGCAGACGGGCAGCGGCTGAACTCTCTTGAGGAATTACCTATGTTGACGGATTGGAACCCGTTGTTACGACAGCAATTTGTCGAAGACTATTGGGTGGAACTGCAAGGGTTCGTTCAAGCGGAACGAAAAGCAGGTCTTGTGTACCCTCCGGATGAAGAGGTCTATGCGGCCTTGCATCTCACTGCTTATGCCGATGTAAAGGTCTTGATTCTGGGTCAAGACCCGTATCACGGTGAAGGGCAAGCACACGGATTGTGTTTCTCGGTCCAGCGGGGAGTGTCCGTTCCACCATCGCTACGAAATATCTACAAAGAATTGCATTCAGACCTCGGATTGGTAGCGCCAGATCATGGCAACCTCGAAACTTGGGCTAACCAAGGTGTGTTGTTGCTCAACGCCGTTCTCACAGTCCGG
>CAJWBN010000110.1 GCA_913020735.1 uncultured Acidimicrobiaceae bacterium | reverse complement strand
GAACTCTCGAAATGAGCCTGACTGGCATAAGAGATCTATCTCTGTTGCAGACTGCACCCGCTGAAAGACTCCCAATTTTGACTCACGTGGGCGAGTACGACGACCGAGCGGTGACGGAAGCCATTCGCCGTGAGCTTCTTCGCGAAGGCCAAGTATTTTTTGTTCATAACAGAGTTGAGGATATTTCTGAAGTAGCAGAGCGACTGCGCGAGATGGTCCCAGAAGCTCGTATCGGCGTAGCGCACGGTCAGATGGACGAAGGCTCGCTGGAACAAGTTGTTATAGATTTTTGGGAGCGGACGTATGACGTTCTCGTATGCACAACGATCATCGAATCAGGGATCGATATGCCAAGTGTGAATACTCTTGTCGTTGATCGTGCTGACTTGATGGGTCTAGGTCAATTGCATCAGCTTCGCGGTCGGGTTGGAAGATCTGGACAACGAGCGTATGCATATTTGTTTTTTCCGCCGAATCGTGTCTTGACTGAAAAAGCTTTTGAAAGACTGAAGACGATTGGAGAGTCGACACAGCTTGGTTCGGGTTTCCGAATTGCTATGCGAGACCTTGAAATCAGAGGTGCAGGGAACTTACTTGGGGGTGCTCAATCGGGTCATATAGCTGCAGTCGGTTATGACCTTTACTGTGAGATGGTTACTGAAGCAGTGGCTGAGTTGAAAGGTGAGGGTGCCCCAAAAGCTCAAGAAATAAATATCGATTTGCCGATTAAAGCCTACTTGCCGATTGATTATGTCGAAGCTGAGGAGCAGCGTCTCGAGGCCTATCGGAGGCTGGCAAATGTTACGGAACTCATTGAAGTGGCCGATATAGAAGCGGAGTGGGTTGATAGGTACGGTCCAGTTCCAGACCCAGCGCAAACACTTCTTCACATAGCGTTACTCAGGTCTGAATGTGTCCGCCTCGAAGTAACTGATATCAGTGTTTCGAATCGTAACCGAATCAGGATTTCTCCGATGGAACTGACCCAAAGTGAACAGGTTCGTTTCGGGCGGCTAATAAACGAGGGGCCACACAGTGGGGGCACCTACAAAGAAGACTTATTGGAGCTCACAATTCATACTGAGGCCGCCAGTTCGATGTTGCCCGGACAGGTCTATTCGTTCCTTCGGGAACTTCGACCAACCAAATAGGACGCTCAACCCGTACCATTTCGGACGTGGTAACTAATAGCGGCAAGAACATAATGGGCAGAGCGCTGGTTTCTTTTTTCGTGGTTCTCCTAACACTTCCAGGTTGCGGCGATAGTTCTGAATCGTTGAGCGGCTCGGCCCGAGACGAAATTTTCGATCGGATTGATCAAGATGGAGATGGAATAGCACTGCGGAGTGATTACGAAATGGCGCTTTCGTTGGCAGATCGCACCAAGGTTGTGGCGTCATACCCCGGTGGAGACCTAACCATTGAGGCTGTTTTAGCGAGTCTTGCCGAGTCGCCACCCAGTCGTCTTGTTGATCCGGACAATCCATCAAACGAGATGTTCCTCGCGCGCTTGACCTCAATGTTGAGGCTTCGGCTCGCAGCTGTGGTCATTGACGGCGCTGGATTTGATATCGATTTTGACGTAGATGATGAAAGTTTGAATGCCCAAGTCCAAGAACATATTTCCGGTGGGTTTGAGGCCTGGGCTCAAGAGCAAGCTCTTTTAGCCGATCCACGACTAGAAAAGTTCGCAACACCGCATTGCATCACTCTCATTGCCACTGAGACTGAGACTGAGGCGAAAGTAGCTAGAGAACGACTTGAGGCAGGAGAGTCAGCTCAGGTAGTGGCATCCGAAGTTAACGCGCAAGGAGCGAGTCGTTGGCCTAACGGAGATGTTGGTTGTGCAGATCTATTGACATGGGCCAACACGTTTGGAGAAAGCGCTGCGCCTTTAGGGGAAATGAAAGCAGGACAGATATCTGAAATCGTTTCAATGCCGTCAGACTTCAGCGCGACAGGCCGCTTGTGGATGATTTTTAATGTGCGAGAGCTTAAAAGCGAAGACGCTAACCCTACGTTGCTCGGTCCCTTTGCTCAGCGAGTATTAGCTGACCTAGTAGTCGAATATGAGGTAATCGTGGAGGCACAAGTAGGCGTCTGGGATTCCGTTGGGCTCTCGGTTGCCCCGAGTCAGTAGCTCTGCCTTGTCGAAGATTATTATTGGTGGGTTAGGTCCCGGAGACGGAGACCTTGTGTCGGGTGCAGCTCTAGAACTAGCTCGGACCCACCCCACATTTCTACGAACTCGAGAACACCCATGTGCCGGGATGTTTGATGATCTGGATTCCTTCGATCACCTGTACGAATCGCAGCAGTCTTTAGCAGACGTCTATGAAGCCATAGTTGAGCGATTGGTTGGGGAGTCAATAAAACGGGGCACGATCGGCTATCTAGTCCCTGGTTCACCGTTAATTGCGGAGCGAACAGTCGATCTTCTGCGTCAGCGCGAAGAGGTAAGCGTTGAGATACTCCCTGGTGTTTCATTCCTAGATTTAGTTTGGGAGAGACTTCGGGTTGATCCAATAGCGCGACGGGTCACTATTGTTGATGGCCAAAGATTTGAGACTGAAGTTATTGGACTAGCTGGTCCGTTCCTAGTGGCACAGTGCGATAGCAAGTTCGTTTTGTCAGATATCAAGCTTTCGATTGATATCCAGGCACCTCCGAAAGTAACGGTTCTTCAACGTCTAGGTCTTGATGACGAAGCGGTGTTTGACGTCGAATGGGAGAATCTCGATCGAGACTTTGAACCGGATCACCTCACTTCGCTTTGGATCCCGGAAGTGCCGCTTGCAGATGCAGCTGTATCGATGGTCGAGTTACACGCGCTGGTTCGTCGTCTCCGATCGGAATGCCCGTGGGATAAAGATCAAACACATGCCAGTCTGATCCCGGGCCTTTTAGAAGAAGCGAATGAAGTCGTAGAGGCCATTGAGTCTGTTGAAAAGGGTGAAGGGCCTCTTGAAGACCTAGTTGAAGAACTGGGAGATTTGTTATTCCACATAATGATGCAAAGTGCTATCGGAGAGGAAGAAGCAACTTTCGATATATCGGATGTGGCGCGCGGAATTCGAGACAAGATGATTCGACGCCACCCACATGTTTTCGAGAGGGAGGCTGGTGCGCCGATGCCGACTAAAGAAGAGCTGGTTGAACAATGGAAAATGATCAAGGCAGATGAACGAGCCGGGGTAACGCCAAACAAGAGTTAATGGGACTAGGTTTTCAGTCGGTACATGGAGGTATCTAAAGCTGGCAAAGACCGACGCCTGAGACCTCTATTGCGCTAACTCGCAGCTACCATCGGTCGTGACCTTATGACTGCCTATCGGTTCGAAAAGTTGCTTGGAGAAGTTCCATGAGCAGAATTGTAAATGTGTCGGGTCGAGAGATTATTGACTCTCGAGGAAACCCCACCGTCGAAGCCGAAGTCTTGCTGGAGAGTGGATCTCTGGGGCGGGCGCAAGTCCCGTCTGGAGCCTCTACTGGCCAGTTTGAAGCGGTCGAAATGCGTGATGGGGAAGAAAGATTTGGCGGTAAGGGTGTCCTCAGAGCGGTAGGGCATGTAAACCAGGAGATTTTTGACGCACTCGTAGGAACTGATGCTCTGGATCAGCGTGTCGTCGACGCAAAAATGATTGATATAGATGGCACTCAGAATAAGAGTCGGTTGGGAGCCAACGCCATTTTGGGTGTCTCTCTGGCTACAGCTCATGCCGCCGCAATGGAAACTGACACTCCGTTATACCGTTACTTGGGAGGGGCGAATGCCCATGTCCTTCCTGTCCCAATGATGAACGTGATCAACGGGGGTGAACACGCTGACAACAACGTTGATCTTCAAGAATTCATGATCATGCCGATCGGAGCTGCCTCTTTTTCTGAAGCTCTACGCTGGGGAGTCGAGACATATCACGTCCTAAAATCGGTGCTTAAAGAGCGAGGGCTGTCAACGGCGATTGGCGATGAGGGAGGCTTTGCTCCAAATTTAGTTAGCAACGAAGAAGCACTTGCTTTGTTGGTTGAAGCTATAGAACGGGCTGGATTTAGGCCTGGGGAAGAAATAGCGCTGACTATTGATGCCGCGGCTACCGAGTTCTATAGCGATGGAAAGTACCAACTAGTAGGCGAAGGGCGAAGCCTTGGATCAGATGAGTTTGCTGAATATCTCGCTGATCTTTGCAGTCGATACCCTATTGTTTCTATAGAAGATGGGATGGACGAAGAGGATTTCGAAGGCTGGTCTGCGCTTACCGAAACCCTGGGCAAAAAAATTCAACTAGTTGGTGACGACTTGTTCGTTACTAACAGTCAGCGCCTCCAAGATGGGGTCGAGCGTGGTATTGCGAATTCAATTCTGGTTAAGGTCAACCAGATAGGAACTCTGACCGAAACCTTAGAAACCGTGCAACTGGCGACTGCTAGCGGATACACAAGCGTTATGTCACACCGTTCTGGAGAGACAGAGGACACGACTATTGCTGATTTGGCGGTTGCTACCAATTGCGGACAAATCAAAACGGGAGCACCGGCGCGCTCAGACCGGGTCGCTAAGTACAACCAGCTACTTCGGATTGAAGAAGACTTAGGTGAAGCCGCCGCGTATTTGGGTCAGGAAGCGTTGGCGCTTGACTAACCCAGCTAATGAACCGAATGAGAACACCTTTCGCAAGAAGGATCGGATTAGCGGACCGGTTTTGTTCCGGGCAGTTGTATGGATAGTTAAGAAGTTTCGTCTCGGCCGACTGGGGCGGCGAACCTTATTTTTAATTGTGGCAGCTGCGGCAATGGCCCTTATCGCGGCCACTTTGCTTCCGTACCGACAATACAGAGATCAGGGAACGAGTATTCAGCAAGCAAAACAAGAACTATTAGAACTTGAACAACGACGTTCTGATCTTGAGTCCCGACTCGAAAGAGCAGGAGATAAAAAGGTTATTGAGCGCGAAGCACGAAAACAGATGTCACTTGTCCGTCCAGGTGATGAACTTTTCCGCGTAGTGGTTCCGAGCGATGTGATCGATCTACCTAAAGCTTGGTACTTGCCCGGAGTTGAATATTTAGTTACAGGCCAATTGAAATAAGAGCGGTTCTGATTTACACGTCGGCCATGACTCGACAAGCGCGTTCAACAACGACTTCTTTGTACTTGTTGGGGTCAACGCCGCGTTGTTCGAGAGAGAGTCGAATTATTCCGACCGCCCCAGCAGCCCGCATCCTGTCTTCGACTGAAGGATTCGGGCCCACTAAGTAGGCATAAAAATCTCTAGCTTGGCTCCGAAGTCGCTGACCGATAGGGCTGTGTTGGATCGCAGCGTCGTTATAAACCAGTCGAAACACGTGGATATCATCAGCGAGCAGGTCGTAATACTGATTTAAAGCTTCTCTCATCGACTCGGTGCTTTGATCAAAATTACTAATTCGCTCTAATAGCTTGTCGCTGCTGTCGTGAAGCTGGGCAGCGAGTCCTTCTAGAACATCGTTTTTAGAAGCAAAGTGATAATAAAGCGCTGCGGGGGTGATATTTAGGCTCGCGGTCAACTGACGAATGGACGTCCCGTCGTACCCGTGTTGGGCAAATAATTCCCTAGCGTTTTCCAAAATTTGGTTCTTTGTATTAGCCGTTTCTTGGCTTTCTGTTTCCACCACTGACATAGCTAGAAACTTATCTAACTCTTATTTGAAATAGATGTTCATAGCCCAGAAAATCAATAAAAATTTGGACATAGATTTCTTCGGTCCGAAATTTAATTTTCTCTTGAAGTCCTTCTCACAGGTGAGGTCGTTGCCCTTTCTTTTCGAAGTGAATCAAAGAAGTGCACGATTCGGTGAGGCACTAAGGCCCTGAATAGGGCATGATTGAGGCCGACCTAAGGGTCGCCCTACTGTTGGAGGAAGGGAACAACTGTGGAAATCAGCGTCGCCGTAAATGGAACGGGTCGTGTAAGCGAGGTCGAGCCAAGAACTTTGCTCGTCTACTACCTTCGCGACGAACTTGGACTTACTGGCACAAATGTGGGTTGTGACACTTCTTCATGTGGCGCCTGCACAGTGCATGTGAATGGTGAATCAGTCAAGTCATGCACGATGTTGGCTGTCCAGGCCGATGGTCAGGAAGTCACCACTATTGAGGGTCTTGCTCCTTCCCCAGACGAACTTCACCCCATGCAAGAAAGCTTTCAAAATAATCACGGCTTGCAGTGTGGTTACTGCACACCGGGCATGGTGATGGCGGCATGTTCCTTACTCGAAGAAAATCCGGTTCCCACTGAGGATGAAGTTCGAGAAGGTCTCGAAGGAAACCTCTGCAGATGTACCGGATATCACAACATTGTTAAAGCAGTCCTGGCCTGTAGCGGCCAAGACGTGAGTTGAGGGGCGAAGTAAATGATTCCAGCTGCCTTTGACTACCAAAAAGCTAACTCATCAGAAGAAGCGATTGCCTTGATCGTTGAGCATGGAGATGAAGCAAAACTGCTCGCGGGAGGCCACTCACTCATCCCAATGATGAAGTTGCGACTAGCTGTGCCGAGTGTGCTTGTTGATATAGGTGGAGTTGAAGACCTTAGTTACATCAACGATTCCGGAGACTACATAGCGATCGGAGCGTTGACGAAACACCGGCAGCTTGAGACGAGTGGCTTGCTGCTAGCAGAATGTCCTCTTCTTGCCCATGTCGCGAGCAAGGTCGGAGACCCTCAAGTTCGGCACCGAGGAACACTCGGTGGATCACTTGCCCATTCTGACCCGGCGTCAGATCTGCCCGCTGCTGTGTTGGCTTTGGGCGGTTCGCTCATTGCTGAAGGGCCCAGTGGTCAACGCGAGATTGCCGTGGCGGATTTCTTTACCGGATACTTTGAGTCTTCCTTGGCTGAGGACGAGATGCTGACGGAGGTGAGAGTCCCAAAGGCTCCAGGATCCTCTTGGAGCTTCCAAAAATTTAACCGGCGGGCGCAGGACTGGGCGATTGTGGGAGTTACGGCGGTCCAGGTTGAAGGCTCAACACAAATTTCTCTGGTCAATATGGGATCTACACCGCTTCGAGCTACAGCTGTTGAAGATGCATTGGCGGGAGGTGCTTCTGCTGCAGAAGCGGCTGAAGCGGCGGCTGAAGGAACTGACGCGCCTACCGACCTCAACGCTTCCCCTGAATATCGGGATCACTTAGCTCGAGTTCTTACCAAGAGGGCCTTGGAAGCCAGCGGCGTTTCGTAGGCCCCAATATTCACCGTGGCGCGACTCTTAGAGTTGTGAAACCTAATCGGCGAGTAAGCCGGTTTAGTCGAGGAGTCCGGAGGCTTGTCCTCCGTCGATGAGCAATCCCGTTCCGGTAATGAATTTTGCTTGTTCGGAACAGAGGAAAGCTACTGCAGCGCCGAAATCGTCAGGGTCGCCAGTAATACGGGCTGGAACCGTCGATGCAGCAGTCTCTTTGTCTGGGACAATTTTTGCGACACGGTCTGTCCAATGGGTCCCTGGCTGCGCCGAATTAACCGTAACTCCGTCGGCAGCTATCTCGCGCGCC
>CAJWBN010000109.1 GCA_913020735.1 uncultured Acidimicrobiaceae bacterium | reverse complement strand
GAGAACATATTGATTGCCTCATTCCGCGTGGAGGACCATCGCTAATCAACTCTATTTTGGAAAACGCGACCGTGCCCTATGTCATCGACGGAGACGGTAATTGCCATATATACGTCGACTCTGCTGCGGATCTTGAGATGGCGGCAAACGTCGTTGTTAACGCAAAAATGCAACGTCCATCAGTATGTAATGCCGCAGAGTCCCTTGTGGTTCATGCAGATGTAGCCGCCGCATTCCTTCCCCGGATAGCTGAGTCGCTGACCGGAGTGGAACTGGTAGGAGATGACCGAGCGCAAGCGCTCGTGCCATCTATCGCTCCCGCAAATAAAGATGACTGGTCAACTGAATACCTAGACCTAAAAATGAGTGTCCGCGTCGTGGATAATCTCGATGAAGCGATCGAACATGTCAACACAAACAGCACCGGCCACAGCGAGGCAATCATCACCACTGATCAAGGTTCAGTTCAAGAGTTCACAAACCGAGTCGATGCAGCCGCCGTTCTAGTCAATACATCAACTAGGTTCGTAGATGGCGAAGAATTCGGATTCGGCGCTGAAATTGGAATAAGTACGCAAAAGCTTCACGCTCGGGGCCCTATGGGTCTCGAACAACTAACAACAACCAAATACATCGTGAATGGGCAGGGTCAAACTCGTGGCTGACTTTATGCCTAGCACCTGACAAGGAGACACCAAATGGGCGACACAATGTTCGGGGACCTCGCGTCTGTCCGCGACGGACTAAAAGATGTTGACTACCTAGCTGACGACGGCATTGCAAGTGTTGTCTTCCTAGCTGAGAAGCTGGGTAAACCTGTGCTTGTCGAAGGACCAGCAGGAACGGGTAAGACTGAGCTAGCAAAGTCGGTTGCGGCCATGACGGACGCAAGGCTCATCAGACTTCAGTGTTACGAAGGTCTTGATGAAGCTAAGGCTCTGTACGAATGGAACTACAAAAAGCAATTGCTTCGAATCCAAGCGGACCGAGGATCAGATGCCAATAACGAAGACTGGACTGATCTGCAAGATGACATCTTTAATGATGAGTTCTTGCTGACCCGCCCACTTCTAGAGGCCATTACCGCAGAGGAGAAAGTCGTGCTCCTCATCGACGAAGTAGATCGAGTGGAAGTAGAAACTGAAGCCCTGCTCTTAGAAATTCTTTCTGACTACCAAGTCTCTATCCCTGAACTCGGGACTATCGAAGCCAAACAAATTCCTATCGTGTTCTTAACCTCTAACAACACCAGGGAACTTTCAGAGGCCTTGAAACGCCGCTGCCTCTTCCTCCACATTGACTATCCGCAACTGGAACGAGAAAAAGAAATCGTTCTCACGAAAGTCGACGGAATCAGCGACAACCTGGCAGAACAAGTTGCGCGAATTGTGCGCTCAATTAGGCAGATCGAATTGAAGAAGAGCCCGTCGGTTTCCGAAACGCTGGACTGGGCCCGAACTTTGGTTCTCTTGGGTGTTGAAAGTATCGATGTTGAACAAGCCAAAGAGTCGTTACACATTCTTCTCAAGTACCAATCAGACATAGAAAAGGCAGCTAAGGAACTCACAGTCGAGGGGTAAGTCAATGCTGGATCTAATGAGCGGTTTTGTTGTTGAACTGAGAAACGCTGGCCTTCCTGTTTCGCTGACGGAAAATCTCGATGCTATGGAAGCGGTTAAACACATTCCTATAGAAGACCGAGACGCGTTCAAATACGCGCTTGCCACCACGTTGGTTAAGAACGAACAACATTGGAAGGCATTCGAAACAGTCTTCGAAGTGTATTTTTCTCTTCGAGGTCCCGAGTACAACGTGCTGGACGAAGACGGAGAAATTGACGAAGACTCCTTAGAAGAGTGGATGTCTCAGCAGATGCGAGGCATGGGCGGTCAAGGTTCTTCTGAAGACATGAGTCCAGAAGAGATAGCGGAAATGCTCTTTCGTGCGTTAATGAACGCAGATGAAGCAATGATGGCTGCGATGGCTAGAGCAGCGGTCACTCAGTTTGCCGGGATGGAACCTGGTAGGCCAGTGGGCGGCACCTATTACCTGTATAGGACGCTACGTAATCTCGATCTAGACGGCATGCTCGATCGCCTGATGGAACAAGCACAAGAACGTTCTGAAGAGGACATGACATCCCTTCAGGAGCGACTTGAACGCGAAGAGTTCGAAAATAGGATTGAAGACCTCAAAAAAGAAATTGAGGCTGAGATTCGACGCAGGCTTGTAGCTGACCGGGGCGTTGAAGCGATGGCTAAAACACTGCGTAAACCGCTGCCCGAGGACGTTGATTTTATGCACGCCTCGCGCGAAGAAATGGCGAACATTCGAAAAGCGATACAGCCACTTACAAGAAAACTTGCCGCGCGTCTTGCCCGAAAACGCAAGCACAAGCGGAGAGGACCCTTGGATTTTCGCGCGACGGTACGTCAGTCGCTGAGCTATGGGGGAGTGCCGGCCGAACCCCGCTTTAGAAACCCTCGACCTAACAAGCCTGAGCTCGTAGTCGTAGCTGATATCTCAGGTTCGGTCGCTGCCTTTGCTCGATTCACTTTGCACCTCGTATATGCGCTTCAGAATCAGTTCAGCAAAGTACGTTCATTCGTCTTCATTGACGGACTGGACGAAGTAACGCATATGTTCCAAGACGAAGAAGACATTACGAATGCTGTTCACAGGGTTAACACCGAGGCAGACGTCGTATGGGTTGATGGCCATTCTGACTATGGTCATGCGTTCGGAGTATTTTGGGAAAACTACGGAGCGGAAATTAATTCCAAGTCAACGGTCATGTTTTTGGGTGATGCTCGTAACAACTACCACGCAACGAACGCTTGGGTGGTTAAAGAAACAGCCAAAAAAGCTAGGTCAGTCTTTTGGCTTAACCCAGAACCGAAGTCCTATTGGGACACAGGGGATTCGGTAATCACCGAATATGCGACACATGCCGACGGTGTCTTTGAATGCAGAAACCTCCGCCAGCTTGAAGGCTTTGTCGATCACCTTGCCTGATAAGTCTGCGAAAGTAGATGTTTAACGAAACTCGGATAGGAGCTCTGCTACGTGGAACGCGAGATCTAAAGACTGCCTGCCATTGAGTCTCGGATCGCACATTGTTTCGTAGCGATCTCCAAGGTGTTCAGCGGCTAACGCGTCGCCCCCACCCACGCATTCCGTTACGGCATCGCCAGTTAACTCGCAGTGAACCCCACCCGGCCATGTTGCCTCTGCCTTGTGCACGTCGAAGTATTGGCGTACCTCATCCATGATCACGGCGAAATCCCTGGTCTTGATACCACTGTCGGTTTCGTAGGTATTTCCGTGCATAGGATCGCATTCCCAAACGATGGGATGACCAGCATCTGTCACCTTGCGCAAGATAGAAGGCAAGACATCGCCGACCTTTTGCGCTCCCATTCGACTGATAAATGTTAAGCGTCCTGGAATTTTTTCAGGATTGAGGGCTTCGCATAAAGCAAGAGCATCGTCGGGCGAAGTAGTTGGTCCGATTTTGCATCCGATCGGATTATGAACTCCACGGAGAAATTCGACATGGGCTCCATCGAGTTCCCGTGTCCTCTCACCGATCCACAGCATGTGAGCCGAACAGTCGTACCAGTCTCCACTGATGCTGTCCTGGCGAGTCAAAGCTTGTTCATAACCTA
Source organism: uncultured Acidimicrobiaceae bacterium (assembly GCA_913020735.1). Taxonomy (GTDB): domain Bacteria; phylum Actinomycetota; class Acidimicrobiia; order Acidimicrobiales; family Poriferisodalaceae; genus MedAcidi-G3. The sequence goes on along the minus strand of CAJWBN010000109.1, from coordinate 3,905 downwards.
ATAAGAGGGCTTCGTGGCTTGTGTAGAGCTCAACTTGCCGCATAGCCGCATCGTCAGTATCGAAACCGCACGCCGTCATAAAGTGTAAAGCCCGCTCAATTCCTTCGGCTAGACGCTCGTATCGTTCTCCTACTGGACTCGAGGCGACGAATTCTTGATTCCAGTTATGGACCTGTCGAAGATCGGCATAACCACCTCTTGTGAAGGCTCGCAGAAGGTTTAGGGTCGCTGCCGAAGTGTTGTATGCCTCCAATAAGCGGTTTGGATCCGGAGTTCTCGAATCAGAGTCAAATGTTATGTCGTTCACGATATGACCACGGAAACTTGGCAGAGTCGCGCCATCCCGTGTCTCGGTACCTGACGAACGCGGCTTCGCAAATTGGCCCGCGATTCGACCAACCTTTACTACTGGCAACCCGGCCGAATATTGAAGAACCACGGCCATTTGGAGAATGACTTTGAGTTTGTCACGAATTGCATCGGCACTACTTAGATCGAACGACTCGGCACAGTCTCCTGCTTGAAGCACTACAGCCTGACCGTTTGCCACCCTGGCCAGTTGATCGGTAAGTCGTCGTGCTTCTCCTGCGAATACAAGAGGAGGTCGAGTGCCGAGTTCATGAAGCGCTTCGTCGAGCGCGCCTAATTCCGGCCACTCAGGTTGTTGGCCAGCGGGACAGTCAGTCCAAGAGTTCGGATGCCAGGTGGTGTTCACAATATTAAGTGTGCAGGTTCTGGAAGGGATATGCCAAGAAGATTTTCGCTATGTGAAAATAATTGGTTTAAGCCACGATGACGAGGGCGTCTTCGCGTAACTCGTCTACGGCTCTTTTGACCAGTCTCCGAGCGGCTTCTGCAGTAACTCCTAGCTCTTCACCGACCTCACGGTAGCTGTGGCTTTCGCCGTCAATCAGCCCGAAACGTCGAGCTACTGCGAGCTGAGCACGGGGGTCAAGGCGGTCGAGGAGGCCTCGGATCATTTCTTTACGGTCATTTTCGAGAGCGTGATCTTCGGGACTTGGTGCGTCGTCTCCAATTAGGTCGACCAGGGTGCTGTCGCCCTCATCTCCGATGTTTTTGTCAAGCGAAGTAGGAGTGCTGATTCTCTGGAGCCATGCGTTCTCATCATCGAGGCCGTCGCTGTCTCCACCGCTATGACGAAGAGCTGCGCGGAGGCTGGCTGAGCGATCGCTGGGCAGACGAATAAGACTGGCCTTCTGATCTAGAGCTCGGCCTATTGACTGACGGATCCAGAAGGTTGCATAGGTAGAAAATTTGAACCCTCGACGCCAGTCGAACTTCTCAACGGCGTGTTCTAGTCCAAGGTTGCCTTCTTGGATTAGATCAAGAAGCTCCATAGCTGGCGGTAGGGGATAACGACGAGCAATCGAGACGACGAGACGTAGGTTCGCTCGGATAAAGCGGTCTCGAGCTGCTTCGGCTTCGCGTACAGCTATCCGTAGAGAACGACGTTCCGATGTCGAGAGCTTGTCTTCGCCGTCCAGTACTACTTGAGCATCGCGGCCTTTTTCTATTGCTTTTGACAACATCTTCTCGTCATCAGCGGTCAACAGTGCCACCGCTCCAATTTCGTTTAGATATTGTCCTACTGAATCACTCATTATTATTTGTCTCCACCGGCGGGGAACCGGATCTTTCTACCTCGAGGGGGGATCTCGAAGTTGTTTCACGTCTGCACTAGAGGTGGTTGCTTTTTGACGCCCACTTCTCAGTTGTGGATGTCTGTCAGATTGTCTTTTGTACGTTCTTTCTTAAACTTCTTGTTCGGGCAGCGCCGTGCTAGCACGTGCCATAGATCTAATTGCGGATTGGTTCTGTGATGTCAATACAGCAACCGGACGTCGGTCAGGGGCCCGGCCGAATCACAGACCAAACAACAATAGTAGACGAGAAAGAGAAATGCTAATCGATGTCCATCTAAACTGGGTGCATGGGTCGACGGATTGGCTTATTCGGTGGCACATTCGACCCTCCACATGAGGGGCACCTAGCCGCTGCGAGCGCAGCCAAAGAAGTATTAGGCCTTGATGAGGTGTTGCTTGTCGTGGCCAATGACCCTTGGCAAAAATCATCCCATCGCAGCATTACAGAAGCCCGACATCGGCTCGCTATGACAAAGCTACTGGTCGAAGAGGTAGAGGGGATAGAAGTCTCTGACGTTGAAATCTTGCGTGGAGGAGAGAGCTACACGATCGACACCGTGACTGACATGTGTCGTCAAGGGCATGAAGTAACGCTGATCGTGGGCGCAGATGTGGTGGAGGGAATCGAAACCTGGGAACGCTCAGATGAACTTCGAGAACTCGTACATTTGGCGGTCATTGATCGTCCCGGGTACAACCCCCCGACTTTAGAGGGGTGGTTCATGGAAAGAGTTTTCGTTAACTCTAAAGACATTTCAAGTTCCGAAGTCAGAGATCAGATCGGCGAAGGGACCTCAATGGGTTACGGTCTTCCTTTAGTGGTGCGTCGCTATATCGATCAACATCAATTAGCGTGGCAACCGCGCAAAAATTAAGAGCGCTATTAGCAGTCCTCGCTCTGAGCGATGGAAGGTGCGAGGATTCTTTGAAATGAACAGCCCTGCGAGTTCAGACAACCTGCCCCAGCTTTTGTTGGCCGCTGCCCGGGGAGCCGCTGACCTGCAATCAACAGACCTAGTAGCGCTCGATGTTGGTGATGTCTTAGGCATTACGGACTGGTTTTTGGTTACCAGCTCTTCCAACACGCGACAGGTACGTCGCGTCGCGGAAGAAATAGAAGCAGCAGTTAAACAAGCAGGTGGCGAGGGGCCGTTAAGAATTGAAGGAATGGAAGATGCTAGATGGATATTGCTGGATTTCGGCATGTTTGTCGTTCACGTGTTCCATGATGAAACGCGTTCGTTCTATGACATCGAACGACTCTGGTCGGACGTGCCGAAGGTCGTATTTGACGTTGACGGAAATCCAACTTCCTAGCATCTACAACGAAATGCTTACGAAGGTGTCAAGCTAGTGAGATGAAAATTCGTTTCGGGTTCACTTGCCGAGGGTCAGGCGACCTTCCACTAGAAGATTTCCCTCAACTCTGCGTCGACCTTGAACGACTGAACTTCGACTCCGTGTGGCTTCCAGAGACGATGCTGACTGGTTCTTTCGACCCCCTAGTCGCCCTCACACACGCTGCCGCGTGCACTGAGAAACTCAGGATTGGAAGCCATCTGATCCTGCCAGGCAGAGCCCCGATCCGGTTGGCACGTGAGCTTGCGCAGCTAGACAGACTCTCCCAAGGCAGGCTCCTTATCATCGCTGTTATTGGCTTACCGGATTCAGGCGAAGTAGAAGCTCAAGGGGTGATCCGGTCGGAAAGAGGGCAGATGATGGATGAAATGGTGCCCTTGTTGAGACGGCTATGGGCTGGTGAAACCATCAATCACGAAGGAACCTTCTATCAAATGTCGGAGGCTTCAGTCACCCCGTTGCCAATACAACAACCTTTAGAACTGTGGTTCGGAGGGACGGTACCAAGCGCTCTGCGTCGAGTCGGACGTATAGGAGATGGTTACATTCCTGGCCTGTCTACACCGGAAGAGGGCGCAGATAAAAAAACGCAAGTTGAAACCGCCGCAAATGAATTCAACAGAACATTAGATCCAGAACATTTCGGGGTGAACTTAACCTACAGTCGCGGGCCGCTCTCTATAGAGGCTCGTCAATCGTTACTTCACAGGAGACCAGAACTCGACCCAGAACAACTTGTTCCGACCTCCCCAGCGGCGTTACAAGAAACAATCGAAGCTTGGATCACTGCTGGATACTCCAAGTTCTTGCTACGCCCCATCGAACCAGCCGCAAACTGGAGCGAAGAGCTAGAACAACTTGCCTCAGAAGTCCTTGGTCTTC
>CAJWBN010000108.1 GCA_913020735.1 uncultured Acidimicrobiaceae bacterium | reverse complement strand
GAAAGAGGCAGGTTTCCAAGATGTCAGGTTCTGTGAAAAAGGCGGCGATGTAGGGGGGACTTGGTATTGGAATCGCTACCCAGGTATCGCGTGCGACGTTGAGTCTTACAGCTACCTGCCTCTGCTCGAGGAAATGGAATATTTCCCGACCATGAAGTTTGCTTCAGGGTTTGAGATCCTTGAGTACTGCCAATCGATGGCAACCAAGTTCGGGTTCTATGACAAATGCCTATTCCACACCACGGTAGAACGAACTGACTGGGATGAAGGAACAAGGCGATGGACTGTGCATACAGACCGCGGAGACGCGATGCGGTCCCGCTACGTCATTTTGGCTAATGGCATTTTGACAACGCCCAAACTCGCTCGAATCGACGGAATGGAACTGTTCGAAGGAGACTCATTTCATACCTCGCGTTGGCGCTATGACGTTGACCTAGAAGGTAAGAGAGTTGGAATTATCGGAACTGGTGCTACGTCAGTTCAGGCCGTCCCGGAGCTAGCGAAAATTGTGGGTGATTTATATGTGTTTCAGCGCACCCCTTCGTCAATTGATGTTCGTGATCAGCGAGTTACAGGGCCAGATGAAATCGAAACCTGGAAGGAGGAACCGGGTTGGGCAAGGGCCCGCCGAAAGCGATTCTCAAGGATTTCTGCTGGTCGGTCAGCGATCCAAGCAAACGACGACTACCTGGCTGGGAAAGTTGATGATTTCAAGAAACGCAAAGAACACGATCGAAAACTTACGCCAGAGGAAATGGTTGATAAGCAGTTGGATTCAAATTTCCGCATCATGGAGCAGATTCGGGCCCGCGTTGATGCCATAGTCGAAGACCCGAAAACAGCGGAAGCCTTAAAGCCGTATTACCCCTACGGATGTAAGCGACCTACATTTCACGATGAGTATTTGCCTACGTTCAACTTGCCGCATGTTCACCTCGTGGACACGGCGCCCATGGGCGTCACAAATATCAACCAAAACGGAGTAGTTCACGAAGGTGAGGAATATCCCCTCGACGTTTTGATCTATGCCACGGGCTTTCAATGGATGGCCACTTCAACCTTCAACATGGTCACTGGTCGGGGAGGTCAAACCATGAAAGATAAGTGGGAAACTGAAGGAACCAAGACCTTTCTAGGGATCCATAGCAATGGCTTTCCCAATCTGTTCATCATGACTGGGCCACAAGGTGGAGGAGGGAGCTTCAACTTCACGGACGCGATAGAGACTCACGCGGATTACATCGTTTGGATGCTTTCTATGATGCGAGAAGAGGGTCACGAAGTAGTCGATATCACTGAAGAAGCGGAAATGAGCTACGCCGAGCACTGCCGACAAGCTGACATAGCGACTGCGCCACTCCGAGATTGCCTGTCCTACTACAACGGTCATGGTGATTCGGAACCGGGAAGCCTTGCGTACTACGGAGGGGGTAACTGGCACAAGTTTCGCGTTCGAGCACAAGAAACCCTTGATACCTACACATTTGAATCTACGTGATTCGTTATTTCAGAAGCGGTATTACTTCAGTTGCAAGACGTTCAAGGTTTCGCGCCATGAAGTCAGGGTCAAGTCCGGGTGGCAACCCTGAAGTAGCGATGTCGGTAATTCCGTATAGCTGGATGAAATCTGAGAGTTCTTTGACCACTTCGTCAGCGGTTCCTATGACAACGTTCTGAGGTATGCCGCCCTCGCTGCCCCAACCATAGTCATCGGGCGTCTCGGCCATAAATGTTCCATAAACGCCCATCCGGAAACGTTCGGCTTCCCGTATCGCCGGCCAATCTTTGTCGAAGTCATCGGTTACGTAAACAGATCTGATTATCCCTACCCGATAATCATTGGGGTCTCTGCCGTCAGCTGTGACTGCATCCCTCCAAGGGTCAAGTACGTCTTCCCTCCGTCCTTGCGGAAGTAGATTCGTTCCGAATCGAGCTGCTCGTAACGCTCCGGGTTCTTTCATAGCTGCTATCCACAATGGCGGTCCGCCAACCTGCACTGGTTTTGGGTAAACGTTTATATTCGAAAGTTGATAACGCTTGCCAATAAAACTAAATGGCTCATCGGCCCAAGACAGACGAAGTATCTCAATAGCTTCATCAGTCATAGAGACTCGATTCTTCAGCGGAACTCCGAATGCTTCGAATTCCTTGGGCACATAACCCATGCCGATTCCGAATTCCATCCGACCCTCAGAGATGTGATCTAGAACAGCAAGTTCTTCAGCAAGTCTCACTGGGTGATACAGAGGCAACAACGCTATGTCGTTGGAGATGCGAATCTTTTTAGTGCGAGCTGCTATCGCTCCAGCTAGTGGCTGAAACGCGGGAAGATAACCATCCTCAAGGAAGTGGTGTTCGCTAAACCAAAGGTGATCGAAACCAAGTTCATCGGCTAAGACTGCTTGTTCGATTGTTGCCGAATAAACATCGGTCATCGATAAATTGCCGCCAGGTATGTGACGACAGTCATACATGACGCCAAATCGAAGTGGTTTCGGCATTCGTGTGCTCCCTTTTGTGCGGCTGACAGGACCGTAGCCGTTTCCGACAAGCTAGGTTTCGGTTATGCAGATTGAACGCGATACACGTGGGGCTGAGCTGGCGCCCCATCAATACGAGGACTCCGAGGGCTACATCGCTCCCTTGCCAGCCGGCCATGGGCCCAGGTCTAATCCTTTGGGAGCATTTCCTACAGGACCGGAAGTCGGAGAACGTCTACCTAACGTCGTAGCGGTTAGCTCCGAAGGCTCAACAGTTGATCTGCATGCGGATCGCGACGGAAAACCAGTGGTCTTGGTGTTCACTCGATCGGCCGTGTGGTGACCGCCATGTCGCACCCAGCTGGTCGAGCTGGAAAAAGGAATGGCTGGTTTCGAAGCCGCTGGAGCCAAGCTGTACATCTTGAGTTATGACGAAGCTGATGCGCTTGCCGACTACAAAAAGGCCCACGGGGCTACGTTCACCATGCTCTCGGATCCTGATAGTGAGGTCATACAATCGTTTGGGATCCTCAATACAACCATCGCGGAGGATGACCATCCGTGGTATGGGATTCCCTATCCCGGTGTCTATGTGACTGATTCCGAAGGAATCATTACTCAAAAGTTCTTCGAAAATAATTTCACTGTTCGCCCCGGAGCTGAACAGTTGATTGCCGCCGTAAAGGGAGATGAGTTCACTCTTGAGGCAAGGCCGGCAACAGGTGAACAAGTAAACGTCAAGATTGAATTCGACGGTACTGACTTGCCGGTCGGCATTACCAGGCAAATAGTGGCCCATTTCTCGGTGCCTGAAGGTATGCATCTCTATAAAGAGCCAGTACCTGAGGGACTAGTTGCAGCCTCGATTGAGTTAGACCACGAAGTAGAAGGCATATTGCCTTACACGATGATTGTGCCTGAGACACGCCCTCTAACTTTAGGTACTGATGGACACACACTTGAGGTGTACGAAGGAAACGTGACTTTGCGTTTACCCATCGCCCAAAATGGTAGGGCTATCACGAAAGATGATGATGGTCGTTGGGTCTCAATTAGTGGAACAGTTCGTTGGCAGGCTTGTGATGCTGAGTCGTGTTTGCTCCCGGAAGAAGAGTCATTCAATTTCCGTGTACCGGCAGCGTTTACGGTGATGGCCGATATGGGACCGGGCGAGGGGCGGGTTCCTTCGATGAATGGGGCTACTCACTTCAAGAAGATGACGGCTCGACGAAAGTCTGAATCCTGAACGCCGGATTTGAATGACCGTTCAGTAAAACAGTTGAAGCGAGTGACATAGGCTAGGCAAATGGCAAACCTTGTTTACTTCGATGCGAACGCGGACAGCGATGACATTCTGACAACCCTGCGCGAAGACGGGGCGTGCGTGCTTGTAGATGTAATGGGCGAGGACCTCAGGTCGCGAATAGATCGGGAGCTTGAACCGTTTATCGAGGCGACTCCTACAGGGCGTGACGACTTCAGTGGCAGGCTCACGGGCCGGACCGGAGCTCTTGTTGCTCGAAGCGAAGCCTCTAGAGAGTTGGTGATGCATCCCACCATCACCGAACTCGCTCGTCTGTTTCTCGAGCCCTATACCGACAAAATCCAATTGCATCTCACCCAAATAATCAACATCCAACCTGGTCAAGGCGCTCAGCCCCGTCACCGTGACCGTCTTGCATGGGGTGGCTACGTACCAGCTGACATTGAGCCTCAGTTCAATACGATTTGGGCGTTAACGGACTTCACCGAAGAAAATGGAGCGACTCGAGTTGTACCGGGATCCGTTGGGTGGCCTGATGATCGCCGAGCTACGGATGAGGAAACAAGTCAAGCCGTGATGACCGCTGGATCCGTTTTGCTTTATTCAGGTTCTGTCATTCATGGCGGTGGCAAAAACCGTTCTGACTCCGATAGGACCGGCGTAAACATCACCTACTGCCTTGGCTGGTTACGTACTGAGGAGAACCAGTATCTGTCATGTCCACCTGACATAGCCAAGAATCTTGATCATGACCTGCAAGAGATGCTTGGTTACACAATGGGAAGTTATGCCCTCGGTTATTACAGCGATCCGACAGGTGTCAGCGAAATTAATGATTTACGGCCACCTGAATTCGTTCTAGACCGCCCACCGAGAGATAAAGCATCTAGCTCTGCTCTTATCGCAGACGACTAAATCGATTCCGATCCTAAGTTTCGTTCAGAAAGAGATGGAGGGTCGAGCAGCCAGCTGCTCGTCAGTAAGAGCAACATTGTTATAGCTCCGATAAGAAAAGCCGGACCCGGTCCGAGCCATGAGTAGAGGGGTGCGGCAGTTAAAGCACCAACCATTGATGCCGCAGAGCCCATAGCTTCGCCTAGTCCTTGAGCGGCTGCGGCGTCATCTAACGGCGCTGCGTCGGAAACGGCGGCCTGGGAACCAGGAGACTGGACTGCCTCCATCATGCCGTGGGGCATAGCCGCAATGAAGAGAACGGGTACTGAGGATATCCAGCCGTAGGAGGCCATTAGGGGAACTGTTGCGAGTGCTGAAAGTAATGAGGTAGCTCTGGGACTGAATTGATCTGATAATGAACCTGCCCACCTAGCGATAAGCAACATCGGTAAAGCAAAGCCTGTTAGAGACAACGTCACAATCATGGTTGAGGCGCCCAAATTATCCATATGAGGTGCCCAAAGAGGTTCGAAAACTCCGATCGAATACCTAAAGGAGACCACAACTAACAGCGCAGCGACCATTTGACGGCTGCGAATCAGTCGTCGTAGAACTCGTTTCTGAGTCCCGTCACCATTTTGTGTAGCCGGAATTTCCAATCGGTATATCGATAAATATGTTGCGATTGTCAACGCTCCGAAAAGAAGGAATGGTGTTCGAACGTTAAAAGCGACGGTCAAAGCGCCGGCAATTGGGGGACCAAAAACGAAACCGGCGATATAAGAACCGTAAAATGCGCCGAGTTGCCGGCCCTGGTCAGAGCCAGCGTTAACGATAATGAAACGTCTGCTCGCTGGAACAATTACCCCGATTCCTGCCCCAAGGATTAGGCGAGCAAGTATGAACTGCCATAACTGATCAGCGATCCCGAACCATAAGAGTCCAAAAGCCGACGAAACTACTCCCAGTCGCATTAGCAGACCCCCGTAGCCCCTATCCGCGTACCGGGAGAGCCACAGCTGAGTTACCAAGGCGCCAACGAATGCGGCCCCAGCGATCCACCCCAAGTTGCGTTCAGCTATCCCGTAGGAATTATGTATTTCGGCGAGAAGCGCAAAAACTGAGGAGACACCAGCCATAGTGATCGCAGCAACTAGATAAAGACTTCGCATGTACTAGACGCTTAGGTGTTGTATCCAGGTGGGGGACCAAAGGCGCCACTCAGGTCTGGTGGTCCTTGATAAAGCCAAGTCAATCTCCTGCTAGAAAATTTCCAGCCTTCAGAACTTTTTTCGTACGTGTCATCGTAATGGCCGAGATAGAACAAGGCTTTCCCTGATTTAGCTTTAGCGAACTCACATATGTACCAACGTCCTTCGCCGGTATCCCCAGTGGTGGTTGCGGTGCCATTGAAAGTCATCTGATTCACGGCTTCGAACAGTTCCATTGAGTTACTAATGGCTTTTTGTAGTGCGTCGCGCCCCTCAACCGGTCCGCGTCCAATATCCCACACGGCGTCCTTCGTCCAAAGTTCAAGCCAGCCCGTCTGATCGTTATTGCAGACGCGATCACAGTAAGAGTGGATGAGTTCTCTTATTGCTTCGATTTCATTCATTGACCCGAGACTACTTTGAGCCAGTGAGGTAGTTCTCGAGAGTTTCGTGAAAATGACGTATGCGACTTTCTTGGTAAGCCGCCAAGGTGACAGTCCCTCGTTTGCTGGCCTGCAAGCCTCTTTGAATGCGAATCAGATTGTCGGTGTCTTGATCAACCACCATTCCTGCACCCCCAAGCGCTGCAGCATCGGTCCAAGTGTCATCAAGGCCGAGCTTTGTTGTGGGGGAGGGAGGGGGCGGAGGTCCTTCATCTGGGTTAGCGAAAAGCAACATGATTTCCATGATCGAAGAATGTGGGTCGTTGCCGTTAGGTCGGAATCGGTAACAGATGGGAACACCTTGCCCTCCCCAAGGCACCAGATTCGGGAAGAGAAAGTACTCAATCGCATCAAGTGCTTCGGACGTTGAAAGGTCTGACATGTCGGCACGAGCAGAGCTGCCGAGTTTCTCTCTGGCTCGGTCGGCAAGAAGGTCTCGCACGCGGTCACCCTCTTGGGGAACGATGGGATCGCCTCCGTGGAAAGGAACATCTCGCTGCATTTTTCGGATGGTTTCCTCAGCTGGAACATCTCGGAGGTTGGGACTGGGCATTCCTTCGAGAGTGATCATTCTGTTGACGTGCCGAGAACCAGGAAAAATATCGTATTGGGTGTTTGCGTCGGCTACGTAGGCAGCTGTTTGAGGGGGGGTTACGCCAATGTGGTAGCTCTCAATAAAGGCTTCCAGTGCCAATTTCCAGTTACAGGGCATTATCTTCTCTACGTGGGCGGCTTTCCAGCGCTCGTCCAAAGGAAAATCTCGGAATTCGTCGTCTAATACCTCTATGTAGCTTTCAAACGATTCACATTGTTCATCAAAATTGACAAAAACGAATCCTCCCCAGAAAGCAATCTGCGCGGTTGGTAAACAGAACTCGTCGGGTTTGATGTCTGGAAAGTCCCAGCTGTTAGGTATGTCGACTAGCTCGCCCTTAAGGTCCCAAGTGAATCCATGAAAAGGGCACCTAAAACGTTGAACATTGCCGCTTGTGGTGCGTAACTGTGTTCCACGATGCAGACACGAATTGATATAGGCGCGAATTTCGTGCGGGCCCTCGCCTGTTCGAACAACAATTACCGACTCGGTAGCGATTTCATAAACAACATGATCGCCAACATTGGGTAACTCCTCAAGGCGACAAGCCATTTGCCAGACCTTTCGCCAAACGTGTTCGACCTCTAAGTCGTGCCATTCTTGGCTTAGGTATCGATCTGCGGATATCTCTCGATTATCGACAAACCCTGGTGGGTGTTCTTTAAGAAGGACTTCAGGTGGTGCAATAGCATCGCCCCTTAAAACATCCTGGACAGCAGGTCCTGGTGCGCGCCCCTTACCGATCCCCTCCATGGCCATAAGTTAGCTTTAGATGGCAATCGGTGAGGTCAAAAGCAATTAGCGCCTCATATTGAGTGATGCAGCGTGTTCATCAGAGTCTT
>CAJWBN010000107.1 GCA_913020735.1 uncultured Acidimicrobiaceae bacterium | reverse complement strand
CCCCATTGTGCAAAATCATTAGGTCGCAAACCTCGTAATAGCAACCTAGGAGTGTGCAGATCGTTCACCATCGGAACACTAGCCTGCCTGAGTTGCGTCTAGCCAAGCTCCAAGAGCTCGGCGGCGATACCGTCAAGAAGGTCAGATTCGCGGACGAGACACTTATCCATCTCCCAATGCCGCATAACGGCTACCAAAATGCAGCAGCCAGCCACTATCACATCGGCCCGCGCTGGCTCTAAACCCGGGTTGTGTTTCCGTTGTTCCACCGACTCGGTCGCCAAGGTTCTGAAGACATCTTCTGCTGCTTTTCGGGTCAGCACGAAGCCATCAATCACAGTCGGGTCGTAACGTTCTAGTCCGATTTCGATGGCAGCTATCGTGGTGATCGTTCCGGCAACGCCCACCAATGACTTTGCGCGTCCCATGAGTGACTGTTCTCTGTCAACATCATCTAGGTGTAAACGAGCTACCTGGATAGCTCCACTCAACTCTTCAGGTTTAGGGGGGTCAGAGATAAGGAAGCGTTCGGTAAAGCGTACGGATCCCATGTCCACGGATCGGTAGGTCTCAGGCGAGTGAGTTCCATACGAGAATTCAGTGGAGCCTCCACCTATGTCAAGCACTAGAAAAGGTCCGTCATCAGGCTCTAAACCTCTAGTCGCGCCTAAAAATCCATACCGCGCTTCTTCTTCGCCCGACAGGAGTTCAAGTTCATGGCTCAGGATTTCTGACACTGGTTTAAATAGATCGTCTCGATTCTCAGCATCGCGGGCAGCACTAGTCGCTACTGCCCTAATTTTCGTAACCCCATTATCCACAATGAGTGAATTGAATTCAGTAACAGCTTGAAGGACTCGCTCTATTCCGGCTTCGTTCATTCGACCTGTTTTGCCCAAGCCGCGACCTATTCCAGTGACGCGATGATCTCGCACATCAATCACGTCACCATCAGTTATCAACAGGCGGGTGGTATTCGTACCGAAATCTAAAACCGCAACTCGCTGGTTATCAGACAACGTCAGTTTCCTCTAACTGCTCGACAACCCATTCACCGACAGGATCGTCGCCGGCCGCTAAGTAGTGGGCTAAGTGAGTATGCAGGCATTTAACTCCCTGTCGCGTACCTCCAACTCCGCCCGTGGGTCGCGGGCCCAAATAGTCTGGTGAAATAAGAGAGTCCCTTTCAGCCGCGTAACGCTCGTGTGCAGCCGCCAATTCGCTGGCGTCTACGGCTAGCTCCGCTGCCCGAACTCCCCCGCTTCCTTCCAGTCGAGCAACACGACGCGACAGGTCTCTCCCTACAAGCCAATAGCGGGTCGGCATAGGTCGTCCGTCTTCCATAATTGGTCCGTTACGTATTACAACGGGCTCTCCGCGGCTATCGACAACGACTATCTCAAAATCGACTTCGGGACGCCGCCCAAGCAGCTCAGCAACTTTTGTGATCTCAACCGGCGACGGGCAAGTGATCGAAGAAACCTTCGCCGCATCAATACCCATGAACTATTGACTTCGCTATTAGCGCTTACGGCGACGCAGAAGAACCAGCACCAAAGCCACAAGGGCAAAGGGGCCGAACCGTTTAAAAAGCGGCGCGCCGGCCGTGTCGAGAAGATCGACAGGTTCTGGTTCAGGCATATCGACCTTGCGTGGGCCAGGGCTGCCCTCGTTGGAATCGTTGTCGGCGATGGAGCTATCTCCCTCGGACACAGTTTTCGGTTCTGGTTCGCGCTCATTTGATTCAACAAGTTTTTGTTCGAGACTTTCGACGAACTGCCCGATCAATTTTTCGGATACATCGGCCATCACACCTCGGCCAAACTGCGCAACTTTTCCCGTGACTTTCAGATCAGTGGTTATAACGATCTTGGTTCCATCACCGTCGCTAGTCATTTCAGCAGTGACTTCCGCCGCAGCGTTTCCCGCTCCGCGAGTGTCCCGGCCGCTTGCGTCAAGCACTAAGCGATACTGACTTTCATCTTTTTCTTTGAACTTTGCGACGCCCTTGTATTGGGCTGTAATCGGCCCAACCTTTACCTTCACGTTGCCTTTGAACTCTTCACCGTCAATCTCTGTCAATTGCGCGCCTGGCATGCACGGTGCAATGTATTCGACGTCTGTCAAAGTGCTCCAGGCTCGCTCAATCGGAACACCGACCCGGAATTCATTTTTCAACTCCATTGGCTGAGATCCTCCACAGTATCTATGTCATCCGGAGAGCCTTCGCAGGCTACCTGCTCAACTAGGTCCGGCCTCGTGCGTAACAAAACCCGCGCTCCCTCATCGCCGGTTCGTGGAAGCAACGACCATACGGATCTTTCAAGACGAACTGGGTTTCCGGAATGACCATTATAGTTAGCGACTGCTATAGGGGAAGTACTATCGCTCAAGCGTCCCCAAGCTGTGGTTACAACTCCCGGCTGATCAGCTAATCCAATTATCAGAGCATCAAAATCTTCGGCTTCGCACCAATCAACTGCGACACTGAGCGATGTTGCTATGCCCTGCTCGTGGTCAGGATTTTCGATAACCACAAGATTCGAAAAGTCTTTAAGAGCTACACCTAATCGCACTGCTCCCGTAACCAAAACGTAGCCATCTAGAGCAGCGTTCAACATTGAGCGTGCTGCATGAGCTACGACCGGTTCGCCGTCTATATCAGCGAGAAGTTTGTGGGTTGGTCCTAAAAAACGCGAGCCGCTCCCTGCAGCTAATAACGCTCCAGCAACTTTCACCTTTTTAGTACGATCTCGGTAGACCAAGAACTTTGTTCGAAACGTAGTTAAGAACCATTTCTTGGCTGACAGGAGCGATTTTCATTAAGCGGCTTTCACGCCAATATCGCTCTACGTCGTACTCTTTGGCGTATCCAAACCCTCCATGCGTTTGCATCGCTCTATCTGCACACTCAAACGCTGCTTCAGATGCTAAGTACTTCGCCAGGTTGGCCTGAGCCCCACAGTCAAGTCCGTTGTCGTAGCGCCATGAAGCGTCTCTGATAACCAATTCGGCAGCATGGAGCCGGGCATGGCTGTCAGCAAGCGGAAACGCTAAGCCCTGGTTTTGGCCTATCGGACGCCCAAAAATTACTCGGTCATTTGCATAGTCGACCGCTTTGTTCAGTGCGGCACGCCCTATGCCTAACGCTTCCCCTGAAATAAGGATCCGTTCAGGGTTCAAACCGTCCAAGATGTACCGGAAACCCTCTCCTTCTTCGCCCACCCGTCGGCTGATCGGCACACGAAGGCCGTCGTAACGAACTTCGCATGAGACAACAGCGTTACGGCCAACCTTCGGAATCGGTGTTATATCGACAGTTGGGTCATTCAAGTCAACCAGAAGGAGCGTCATTCCTTGAGTCGGCCCGTCACACAATTCTTTAGGTGTGGTTCTCACCAACAGCAAGCAGACGTCGCAATATGGGGCTTTGGTAGTCCACACTTTTGCCCCAGTTATGACATATTCATCGCCATCTCGTTCAGCTCGAGTTCTTATCGAGGTGGTATCGGTTCCAGCATCGGGTTCCGTCACTCCAAAGGCAGCGTGCAGCGAACCGTTGGCGACTTTGGGAAGAATTTCATTAGCCAATTCTGGCGATCCATACTTTCTGACAGGCTCCATACCAAAAATCGATAAATGAATAGCAGAGCAGCCGTTCATAGCAGCACCACTTGCGGCAACTTCTTCAAGAACGATTGATGCTTCTGTAATGCCTTGACCACCACCACCGAACTCTTCAGGGATGGCTATGCCTATCCAGCCTCCTTCAGCCATGGCTTCATAGAAGTCCCAAGGGAACTCATGTTGCTCATCTTTCTCCCGCCAATATTCATCGGGGAACTGAGCGCAAACACGTCGGACACCTTCACGAATAGCATCGTGATCTTCAGATGAGGAGAAATCCATACCCGGAAAGGTAGTGGGCAATGAGCGAGTTGGCTCAGTGAATCGAACCTTTACCTTCACTAAGACTCGGAGCGGCATGGCCGGTTCGTAGAGCAATGATCTCTGCCACGATAGAGACTGCTGTTTCTTCAGGTGTTCTTCCGCCGATATCCAGCCCAATAGGTGAGCGAACTCGCTCAAGTTCTGAAGTTGTTACTCCTTCTTCGAGTAAACGTTCGACCCGTTTTTGGTGTGTTTGCCTAGAGCCCATTGCTCCCAGATAACCCACTCTCGTCGGCAATGCCCCAACAATCGCCGGTACATCAAATTTCGCGTCATGAGTCAAAACACAGACGGCATCTCGGGGACCCAAGTCGCTACCTATTCGATCCAGTAAGCGGTCGGGCCAATCCACAACTACCTCGTCAGCCATAGGAAAACGTCGACGGGTAGCAAAAACTTCACGCGCGTCACAAACAGTTACTCGAAAACCAAGAAGTTTTCCTTGGCTTGCTAAAGCCCTCGTGAAATCAACTGCACCAAAGATCACCAAATGTGGCCTTCTCGCATGACATTCGATAAAGACGCTGAGTTCGTGTTGGCGCGCCTCTCCCTCAGGTCCATAATGTCGAACTTGACTAACCCCTGCTTCGAGCATCGCTATTGCATCACGACTAACGACGCGATCTAAAGCTTCCCCGCCCAGACTGCCGAGGGAGACCCCCGATGCCTCAATAAGCAGTTTGGCACCTAAATCTGGCCCCTCGATCAACGTTGCCAGCGCGACGGGTACCTCCGAACGAATCGAATCTCGAAAACGCTCATAGATCGAAGTCACCAGTCAAGTTCCTCGATGAAGAGGTGGATTGTTCCACCACACGTCAGGCCGACTGCAAATGCTTCATCATCGCTGTAACCAAAGGAGGTAATCCCCGCCTTCCTTCGCCCTTCTAAGAGCTCAAGAGCTTCGCCTACGACTGCTCCCTCGACACAACCCCCCGATACAGACCCAGCTACCTCACCCCGTGCATTGACGGCCATAGCGGCACCCGGATCGCGAGGTCCGCTGCCTTCGATGTCCACGACTCGAGCGATGGCGACTTTTTCTCCAGATGCAAACCATCTTTCTATGTCGTCGAAGATTTCATCCATTTCTAAATGCTCCCATTTTTATGCCGAAACAGCCTCGGTAAGTCGCTCGAGCGATTCAAAAGAGTGCCCTTCAATAAATTCGTCAGTGTGCGGCAATGCAGCAGCCATTCCGCGGGCTAGCGGAGCATACCCAGGGGTGTGCTTAAGTGGGTTCACCCAAACCTGTCGATAGCTCACTCGATGCAGTCGTTCCATTTGTTCTCCCAATACCTCCGGGTCACCCCGATCCCAGCCATCTGAAAGCAGCACCACTATTGCACCACGCGCCATTCCCCTAAGACCCCATAACTCATTGAACTCCTTCAAGGTCGCACCGAGGCGAGTTCCTCCTGACCAGTCCTCCACCGCACCCGCTGCAGCTTGAAGTGCAGCGTCAGGGTCCCGCGACGATAACTCACGAGTAATACGGGTTAGTCGAGTACCTATGGCAAATGCTTCCACTCGAGTTCTTCCGACAACCGTTGCATGCGCGAATCTGATCAGTGCGCGAGCGTAGGGTTCCATCGAGCCTGAAACATCAACCAACAAAACCAACCGACGAGGACGGCGATCTTGTCGTAGATACTTTCTGTGTACAGGCTCACCCCCCATAGCTAAAGCAGACCGCAACATGCGGCGCATATCAGGGTTCCGTGTCTGGTGTTTCGATGGCAGTCTCCTTCGAGATGGGCGCGTAGTCGATGTGAAACGCAGGCCAGCTATCAACCTCTTTAATTCATTGATTTCATGGTCGCTGCACTCTGCAAAGTCTTTTTCTCTAAGAGTTTCCAAGGCGCTATACCGAACTTGGATCGTAGGTCCCGATGAAGTCATTTGCTCATCAAGAAGCTCATCGTTGTCCTCACCGCCATCGGTGGAAACCGAAACCGAAACTGGCGGTACCTTGACTTCAAGATTCGATGAACGTCTTTGCTCCCAAAACACAGCGAAGGCCCGATCAAAGTCACTGATTTCTTCAGGGTCAGAAACCAAAGTTGATCTTCCTGCCCAATAAACAGCATCTCGCTCTTCTAATCCCACTTGTCCGAGGGCCTCAATAAATAAGCTCACTCGACTAACTGGCACTCTTAAACCTAATCCGCGAAGGACTTGGCAGAAGGCAACCGCTATTCGCGTCGGACTAATTTCCGGGCTGGTCGCGAGGGTTTCATTCATACGCAGCTGCGGCCATGATCATCTCAATACCTTGTGCCGAGACCCGATCCTGATCCTCTCGGTATTTGAGAACACTCCCGAGAGTCGCCTTGATCGTCTGTTCGTCAAGGACGGACTCGCCTAGCTTCCCTAGCGCCGTTGCCCAATCAATCGTCTCTGCCACACCCGGCGGCTTGTACAGACCCATACCTCGCATGGCGTTGACAGCCAGAGCGACTTGTCGAGCCAGTTCGCTCTCAACCTCAGGGGCTTTTAGTCGAATAATCTCAACTTCTCTTTCCAGCTCGGGATGATTGAGCCAGTGGTAGAGGCACCGTCGCTTAAGAGCATCGTGCACATCTCGCGTGCGATTTGATGTCACGATTACGAGAGGCGGCTGCTGGCCCCCAAAGGTTCCTAATTCCGGAATTGTCACGGTGTGATCTGAAAGGACTTCCAACAAGAAGGCTTCAAATTCATCGTCCGCTCGATCCACTTCATCTATTAACAAAACCGGACGAAGATGATCGCCGTAATCGATTGCACGGAGCAATGGTCTCCGGATTAGGAACCGTTCCGAATAGAGTTCATCTTCAATCGATTGGGAATCCTCCGCCGCCCTGCCTGAGGCCTCAGCAGCTCTGAGGTGAAGAAGCTGCCGCGTGTAATCCCATTCATAAAGCGCTTGGGAAGCATCGATACCTTCGTAGCACTGGAGCCGAATCAATTCGCCACCGGTCCATGCAGCCAGAACCTTCGCTAATTCAGTCTTGCCGACTCCAGCATCTCCTTCGAGGAAAAGAGGTCGCTGCATGGTCATCGCTAAGTAAACGACAGTAGCTAGACCTTCATCAGTCAAATAGTTGTGGTCGGCCAGGGCTGACAACACTTCTGAAGGAGAGTTAGGAATGTTAAACATGCTCTAATCAGAATACGGGCAATATTTGAATTAGCCCTAACTGGGCCTTCATTCAGCAAAGCGACCCACTTTCCATATATGTTGCCGCGAGGCATTCGAAGGGATTTTGCAAAATGGATCTAGGTATTAGTGGAAGAACTGCAGCTGTGGCAGCTGGCTCAGCAGGTCTGGGACTAGGAACAGCTAAAGCGCTTGCTGCAGAGGGGGTTCGTCTAGCTATTTGTGGGCGCGACGCCACAAAGCTTGAGGAGGCTGCCTCAGCTATAGGTGGAGATGTAGTTTCTATAGAAGCGGATTTATCAAATCCGGATTCAGGAAGATCCTTCGTTGAACAGGCAATCGCTGAATTAGGCCATTTAGATATTCTGGTTACCAACGCGGGTGGACCTCCTCCAGGCACTTTCGAAAATACTGATCTGGACTCTTATCAAGCGGCCTTCGACATGAACTGTCGAGCAATGATTGAGATGTGTCGAACGGCTATCCCTGGGATGCGCGAGCGAGGATGGGGTCGGGTTTGTGCCATCACCAGCGTGGGGGTCAAACAGCCAATCGAGTATCTAATGGCAAGTTCGGTTGCTAGAGCGGGACTTACCAGTTTCTTGAAGATCAATAATTGCTAATCTGGTATGAATTAATTTTATAAAAATATCTTTTTTTTGATATTTTGTATAATTTCTAAAATCTGGTCCTCTTTCTTTTAATATATCTAAAGCTTTTTCAATCGTTGAATTATTTATATCAAATTTACCA
>CAJWBN010000106.1 GCA_913020735.1 uncultured Acidimicrobiaceae bacterium | reverse complement strand
CATATTCATGAACATGAAATCGATGCTCGTGACACGAAACTTGGCCCGGAAGAAATTACCCGAGATATTCCCAATGTGGCCGATGACGTTCTGGCAGACCTTGATGAACGAGGTGTCGTTCGCGTCGGTGCTGAGGTAGGGCCTGGGGATGTGCTTGTCGGCAAGGTAACGCCAAAGGGTGAAACTGAGCTGACTCCCGAAGAACGCTTACTTCGGGCCATCTTCGGTGAAAAAGCACGCGAAGTTCGCGATACATCGCTCAAGGTCCCTCATGGAGAACGTGGAGTCGTAACTGACGTCCGGGTACTGCAACGCGACGAAGATGAAGAACTACCACCAGGCGTCAACGAGCTTGTGCGTGTTTATGTAGCTCAGAAACGCAAAATCAGTGTTGGTGACAAGCTTGCAGGTCGCCATGGCAACAAGGGTGTGATATCGAAAATCCTCCCAGTGGAAGAAATGCCGTATCTAGCTGATGGAACTCCTGTCGACATCATCCTCAGCCCGCTTGGCGTGCCGAGTCGAATGAACGTAGGCCAGGTCCTTGAGGCTCACTTAGGGTACGCAGCACGCTGGGGTTGGGAAGTCAACGGGCAGGCTGTTGGAAACGAACCTATCTCGAATACAGCACGCAAAACTCGCCCACGGACTGAACCGTCAGTGTTCGTAGCAACACCAGTATTTGACGGCGCTAGTTGGGATGAAGAAGATCGTGCTGGCGCGCATCCAACGATCCAAAAGACGCTCGAAAATCTCCGACCAGAGGCATCATCGGGTGAACGGATGATGACTTCGGCCGGCAAAGCCGTTCTATACGACGGACGAAGCGGTGAAGCATACGACCAACCCATCATGGTTGGATATAGCTACATCCTCAAACTGGCTCACCTTGTTGATGACAAGATCCACGCTAGGTCCACTGGGCCCTACTCGATGATTACCCAACAGCCGTTGGGTGGTAAGGCACAGTTCGGCGGTCAGCGATTTGGCGAAATGGAAGTATGGGCGCTCGAGGCATACGGAGCTGCCTATCTACTGCAGGAACTCTTAACCATAAAGTCTGATGACACGTTGGGAAGAGTTCAGGTCTACGAGGCAATCGTTAAAGGCAAGAACATCCCCGAACCAGGGATTCCAGAAAGTTTCAAAGTCCTAATCAAGGAAATGCAAGCGCTCTGCTTAAACGTTGAAGTGATCTCGTTGACCGGTGATCAAATAGACATGCAGGGACTGGACGAAGATGTCTTCCGGGCTGAAGAGTCACTCGGAATAGATATCAGTCGACCTGAACGAGGAACTGACGAAGAAGACGCACTCCGGAGGCAACAACTGTGAGCACCGGCGCCCTACATTCAACCCCTTCTCGAATTGAGAGCAGCAAATGATCGACGTTAATGAGTTCTCAGATATAAGGATTGGTTTGGCGACTGCCGACGCCATCCGAACTTGGTCTAACGGGGAAGTAAAGAAACCCGAAACGATTAACTACCGAACGCTAAAGCCTGAAAAAGATGGTTTGTTTTGCGAAAAGATCTTCGGCCCCACCAAGGATTGGGAATGCGCTTGTGGAAAGTACAAACGCGTTCGTTTTAAGGGGATTATCTGTGAGCGGTGTGGTGTGGAAGTCACCCGCCAAAAAGTTCGCCGAGAGCGCATGGGCCATATCGAGTTAGCTGCACCAGTTGTGCACATTTGGTATCTGCGAGGTACCAGAAGCTGGCTTGCATATTTACTCACAGGACTGGAAATTCGTGAAGAACTCAAGGCAAAGCAGCTAGAACGAGTCATTTACTTCGCAGCAAATCTTGTTACATGGGTTGATGATGACAAACGCCACGAAGATTTACCGCGTCTTGAATTGGAGATGCGCGAAGAACTCGACGTAATTCGTGAAGAGTTCGACGATGAGATTGCAGAACGTCTCAAGGAACTTGAAGAAGAAATCACTCAACTTGAAGCTGAAGGTCTGAAAGAAAAGGACCTAAAAGCCCGACGACGAGACGCGGACCGAGACGTTGAGGCTCTTAAAACGGAATGCGATACCGAACTCGAAACCGTTGAGCGGGCCTTCGACGAATTCCGCGACCTACACGGACGAAAAATCATCGAAGATGAACTCTTGTGGCGCGAATTAGAAGACCGCTACGGCGACTATTTCGAAGGTGGGATGGGTGCTGAAGCTATCGCCCAACTCATGGAGCGAATTGATTTCGACGACGAAGAACTTCTCCTGCGCGAAGCAATTGAAGCTGCTGATGGTCGACGCCCCTTGTCAGCCCAAAGGAAACAAAAAGCGATTAAACGACTGAAAATTTTGAGTGCGTTTAATCGCAGAAACCCGAACGAAAAACGCATCAACGACCCCCGAGCAATGATCCTTGATGCCGTTCCAGTAATTCCTCCTGATCTTCGACCAATGGTGCAACTCGATGGTGGCCGCTTCGCAACATCGGATCTAAACGACTTGTACCGACGGGTTATCAACCGAAATAACCGTCTCAAAAGGCTCCTAGATCTGGGAGCACCGGAAATCATTGTCAACAACGAAAAAAGAATGCTCCAAGAAGCAGTTGACGCGCTATTCGACAATGGCCGTCGCGGACGGCCGGTCACGGGTCCTGGTAATCGCCCGTTGAAATCTCTGTCGGACATGCTTAAAGGAAAACAAGGACGATTCCGGCAAAACCTATTAGGTAAACGAGTCGACTATTCCGGACGATCAGTAATCGTTGTTGGCCCAACCCTCAAACTCCATCAGTGTGGCCTCCCGAAGTTAATGGCACTGGAATTATTCAAGCCGTTTGTGATGAAGCGACTGGATGACTTAGACCTTGCTCCGAATATCAAGTCTGCAAAACGAATGGTCGAACGTCGTAGATCAGAGGTATGGGACGTCCTTGAAGAGGTCATCAAAGAACACCCTGTTCTCTTAAACCGAGCCCCGACCCTTCACCGCCTTGGTATCCAAGCTTTCGAACCTGTTTTAGTTGAAGGTAAAGCGATTCAGATCCACCCACTCGTTTGTGCAGCATTCAACGCTGACTTCGATGGTGACCAAATGGCAGTCCACCTGCCCTTGTCCTCAGAAGCACAAGCAGAAGCCAGAGTATTGATGCTTTCGGCAAATAATATTTTGTCACCTGCTGATGGCCGACCCATGACCGTACCTAGCCAGGACATGATTATCGGCGGCTACTACCTAACGGAACTTCGTGGGGAAGTCGACGGGCAAGAACCACCAGTATTCAAACACTTCCACGAAATTGAACGTGAAGTTGCCCTAGGTCGAATTGAACTTCATCGTCCAATAATTTGGCGAACCGATGCCCTTGCTCTCGAAGAAGGTGGCCACCAAGTCACCACAGCGGGTCGAGTGTTGTTCAACCATGCATTGCCTGAAGGATTTCCCTACGTTAATAGGGCAGTCAAGAAGAGCGACATGGGAGACATCGTCGGCGAACTTTCTGATGGATGGCCCACCAATGAAGTCGCTGCCGCTTTGGACCGGATCAAAGACCTCTCATATAAATACGCAACAAAATCTGGATTGACGATCTCTATCGATGATGTTCGCGTGCCACCAGACAAGGCTGAAATCCTCGAACGTTATGAAGGGGAAGCGGAACGCGTAGAAAACCAGTTCCGTCGTGGCATCATCACAGATGGCGAGCGTCGACAAAAAGAAGTTGAAATCTGGACATCAGCCACAGAAGAAGTTCGGGCTTCACTTGAACGTGAACTGAAATCCGTCGTATTCAATCCAATCGACATGATGGTTGGATCTGGAGCACGCGGAAACATGATGCAGGTCCGCCAAATCGCAGCAATTCGCGGCCTTGTAGCGAACCCGCGTGGTGACATTATCCCTCGGCCCATTAAGTCCTCTTACCGCGAGGGTTTAGCGATGTTGGAGTACTTCATTTCGACTCCTGGGGCGCGAAAGGGACTTGTTGATACCGCCCTGCGAACAGCTGACTCTGGTTATCTGACCCGACGCCTCGTAGACGTCGCGCAAGAACTCATTATCAACGAAGAAGATCCGTTTGAACGCTCGGGACCGGTATTGGGTCTCTGGCTCGAAGACATAGGCCCCGACAGCCCAGATAAACGAACCTATTTGGAAACACGACTATTCAGTCGGTGTTTAGCTCAAGACGTCGAGCTTACTGATGGGACCATGGAAGCTGGAACGCTTATCGGTGATGAAGAAATGGTGATTTTGCGTGATGACCCTAAGGTCACTCGCGTACAAGTGCTTTCTCCATTAACTGATAACTCAGAGTTTGGTGTCTCGGCGAAGGCATACGGGGGCTCGTTAGCAACCCGACAAATGATTGAAGTAGGCGAAGCCGTCGGCGTTATCGCTGCTCAATCAATTGGTGAACCGGGAACACAATTGACGATGAGAACCTTCCATACCGGAGGCGTCGCCGGAAGTGATATTGCTGGCGGTCTACCTCGCGTCGTTGAACTCTTCGAAGCACGAACACCAAAGGGTAAAGCCACATTGGCAACTCGAACTGGGGTCGTCAGAATAGGAGACGACGATGGCCGAGGGAGAGAGATCATTGTCGTCGGAGACGATGGGGAAGAAGAAACCCACACTGTGGCGACCATCGCACGTCTTGCGGTAGTTGATGGCCAAGAAATAAAAGCGGGTGATCCACTAGTAGATGGACCACGCGATCCGAAAGAGTTGTTGGATATTCGTGGTGTTCGCGAGACCCAGCAGTACCTGGTCGAAGAAGTTCAAAAGGTTTACCGCGAACAAGGCGTGTCAATCCACGACAAGCACATCGAACTCATTATTCGACAAATGACTCGAAGGGTCTTAGTAGGTGAGCCGGGCGAATCGGTTTTCCTTCCAGGAGAACAGGTTGATCAGCGCGTTTACGCTGAGGTAAACCGCAGCCTTGTCCAAGAAGGACAACGTCCAGCTGAAGCTCGCCCAGTAATAATGGGAATCACAAAGGCGTCGCTAGCTACTGACTCGTGGCTGTCAGCAGCCTCGTTCCAAGAAACTACTCGTGTTCTTACTGAAGCAGCCATCGAATCAAGACGAGATGATTTGAAAGGTCTGAAAGAGAACATCATCATCGGAAAATTGATTCCTGCAGGAACAGGACAAGGCCAATATCGAAATATTGATACGACAGCGCCAGACTATGAACCGATGGAGTTCTTTACGTCAGACGAAGACCTCGACCCAGCAGAATGGTTGGCCACCATAGGGAGTGAAGAAGGTGGCGAAGTTGTTGAACTTGGTGACGCAGGGTAATTAAGCGCCACATGCGACATGTCATGGCGAGCACCTGTCTGGTGCTTGCTCTTGGCGCGCCCGGTTGCGCTAAGACAACAGCTAGTTCTCAATCTCAGTTTTCGACAACCACTGCGTTAGATGCCGGCCGTTCCATGGGAGCAGTCGAGCTTCTAGAGACCATGAATTGGCCTGCCGGAGTTACGCCAGTAAACCTGTCACCCAGTGCGGAAAACCAGTTACAGCGAATGGTTTTTGACGATGTAGAACTAGCGGCCTCTGTAAGAGACATTGCTGCGGTTGGTCTAATTATTGACGGACGACCGGACGGCGCGCTGATGCTCATCGGCGTAGCGGACCCAGTGATCGGGAACATGAGCTTCGTCGATGGATTGAAGTCAGCCGCTCTCATTGCATCGGAAAGTGCATACTGGGGCCCAATGACCGGATCTTTAATGCGATCTGAGGACCAGATTTGGGGCTTATTGCCTCTGAGCTCAGTGGTAGCGGTTGCGGTAACTGATGAAAGATCTCAACTCGACAAAGTCATGAATTCGTTAGTTCGAAGATTCACGAGACCATAAGACTCGCCGGATGCTCTCCGAGCCAGCCAAATTCGAGGATAAATATGTATGGGTACAGCACTTCGAGGTTGCCTCTCCGGTACGCGACTCGTAGCATTATCAATCGGTCTTGTTCCGGCCCGATGAGTGTTTCGTGTCCAGAAGGCCTACTGCAACCCGTAACGCATGTTGCCTAATCAGAGGAATTTGGTGCCTACAATTCAGCAACTGGTCCGGAAGGGCCGCAAATCCAAACCGACCAAGGCTAAGACTCCCGCACTGAAGGGTTCCCCTCAGCGCCGTGGAGTGTGCACCCGTGTGTATACGCATACACCAAAGAAACCGAATTCGGCTCTACGAAAAGTTGCCCGTGTCCGATTGACTAGTGGTATCGAAGTGACTGCCTACATTCCTGGTGAAGGCCATAACCTTCAAGAACACAGCATTGTGTTGGTTCGTGGAGGACGTGTAAAAGACCTCCCTGGAGTTCGTTACAAAGTTGTCCGTGGATCACTGGATGCTTCCGGAGTGTCCGCTCGCCGACAAGCCCGTTCTCGATACGGCGCAAAGAAGGAGAGCTGAAATGCCTCGTCGTGGCGCTGCCCCCAGACGCGAGCTCGCAGCCGATCCGGTTTACGACTCAACTCTTGTCACCCAAGTGATTAACAAAGTTCTTCAACGCGGTAAACGAGCAACAGCAGAACGCATTGTTTATGACGCTCTGGACATGGTTTCAGAAAAGACCGGTGGCGAGCCACTCGATGTTCTGAAGCGTGCTGTAGATAACACAAAACCGCAGTTGGAAGTGAAGAGCCGACGTGTTGGTGGTGCTACATACCAAGTACCAGTCGAAGTTCGACCGCGGCGCGCTAACACACTCGCTATTCGCTGGATCGTCGATTATTCCCGTGACCGACGGGAACGAACAATGGCCGAACGACTAGCGAATGAAGTCCTTGACGCATCAAACGGCACAGGTTCTGCAACCAAGCGCCGGGAAGATACGCATCGGATGGCAGAAGCTAACAAAGCTTTCGCTCATTACAGGTGGTAACAAAAGAACTGTCTGTCACCCTAAAGACCTTATAAACCGGCACACTAGATGTCGGAAGTGCTCTAAGGAGCACTCACAACTTTCCCCGTAACAACCCTGACCCCTAGAAGACCGAGGCAGATATCCCATGCCACGCAATCAACCCCTTGAACGCGTTCGAAACATTGGCATCATGGCCCACATTGATGCTGGCAAGACAACTACAACGGAGCGCATCCTCTATTACACCGGAGTGAACTACAAAATCGGTGAAGTCCATGATGGCGCAGCAACCATGGACTGGATGGAACAGGAACAAGAACGCGGAATAACGATTACCTCAGCTGCCACTACATGTATGTGGAACGATCACGTAATCAACATCATTGACACGCCCGGACACGTTGACTTCACAGTTGAAGTTGAACGTTCGCTCCGAGTACTCGACGGCGCAGTGGCTGTGTTTGATGGTGTAGCAGGAGTAGAGCCTCAAACTGAAACCGTATGGAGGCAAGCCGATAAATACGGTGTTCCAAGAATGTGTTTCATCAACAAACTCGATCGAACCGGCGCCTCCTTCTACGACTCGCTGGCAAGTATTGTTGACCGATTAGAAGCCAACGTCGCAGTCCTTCAGCTTCCCATCGGCAACGAGGCTGACTTTGCTGGAGTCGTTGATCTTGTAGCTATGAACGCAATCGTTTGGCAAGGTGAGGACCTTGGAGCGAGTTACGACATTGTCGAAATTCCCGCTGACCTGCAAGACCAAGCCCAGGAATATCGGTCAAAGCTTCTAGAAGCACTTGCCGATGTCGACGAAGACATCATGATGGCCTATCTCGAAGGCGAAGACGTCGACGAAGAAACTCTGCATGACGCTATTCGTCGAGGCACTATCGCTAACCAAATAGTTCCCGTACTTACTGGAACCGCCTTTAAAAACAAAGGGGTCCAGCCGCTACTTGACGCCGTGACCCGTTATCTTCCGTCACCGCTAGATATCCCTGCTATTGACGGCACCACCATTAATGGTGAAGAGACTCTGGAACGTCAACCCAAAGACGACGAGCCATTCTCTGCGTTGGCTTTCAAAATCATGACCG
>CAJWBN010000105.1 GCA_913020735.1 uncultured Acidimicrobiaceae bacterium | reverse complement strand
ACGGAGGTGGACTGGTACTCGTCGACCTATGCCCTTTTGAACATCACTTCTGGCCTGGGTAATGGCGACTAGGGCCGAGTTTGACTTAGGAGCGGTTGACAAATGGAGGACTGCTTGGGCCAAATTTAGTTGAGCTTCGGGTAGTCCTACGAACTCAACGGCTCGCGCTGCTGCGTCTGCCACCAGTAGCGAAGTCGGGTCCGCCATACCAATATCTTCTGATGCCAGGATGACAAGCCTCCTAGCTATAAAACGTGCATCTTCTCCAGCTTCAAGCATCCGAGCCAACCAATAAATCCCTGCGTCGGCATCGGAACCTCTAATACTTTTAATAAACGCGGAAATAACGTCATAGTGCTCGTCGTCACCATAACGATGCGCTCTCGAGTCGAGCGCATGTTCAGCATGATGCAACTCAACGTGTGCCCCTTTGCCTCCGGCAAGAACAACGGCTACTTCGAGTGCGGTTAACGCCCGTCTCGCGTCCCCATCGGCGCGACTAGCTAGGTGTTGAGATGCTTCAGCGCTTATAGAGGCATCTTCGTGACGCGCTCCTCGAAGCAGAAGTTCTTCAATGGCTTCATCGGTCAATTCGTTCAGTCGAAAAAGGTTGGATCTCGATAGCAGTGGCGCGTTCACTTCAAAGTAGGGATTTTCTGTGGTTGCCCCAATGAGAATCAATAGACCATCTTCTACTGAAGGTAAAAGAGCGTCTTGCTGGGCTTTATTGAAGCGATGCACTTCGTCGAGAAACAATATTGTCCCGACGCTTCGCTCCCCTAGGCGGCGTTGAGCTTCTTCAATTACTAGTCGAACGTCCTTTACCGAAGCTGAAACAGCAGACAGCGTTATGAATTCTTTATCCGTATGGTTGGCGATCAAACGAGCCAGAGTCGTCTTCCCACATCCCGGCGGACCCCAAAGGATGATTGATGTCAGCCGATCCGCTTCTATAAGCGTTCTTAAGGGCGCGTCGGCTCCTAGCAAGTCCTCGTGTCCCACAAGATCATCTAGACGCCTTGGACGAAGTCGCGCAGCAAGCGGCGCCCGACGTTTCATTGTTTCGGCAGCCGCTGACTCGAACAGGTCACTCACAGCAATGAACCTAGTTGGCCACAGCAAGGATTTGGGTCAAGTGGCGGGAGGGAGCACCCTTAGCCCGAGTTCATCGAGTTGAGTCTGGTCGATAGGAGTTGGTGCTTCGGTTAGCGGGTCGCTGCCGGACTGACTCTTCGGGAATGCGATGACTTCACGAATATTTTCCTCACCTACTAGTAAGGCAACCAAACGGTCAATGCCGAATGCGAAGCCCGCGTGCGGCGGAGCGCCGTATCGGAACGCGTCCATCAAGAAACCGAACTTCTTTTGTGACTCTTCTTCTCCGATTCCCAATAGGTCAAAAATTTGTTGCTGTATATCTCTTCTATGGATACGTACGCTTCCTGATCCCAGTTCCCAACCATTGAGAACTAAGTCATACGCTTGGGATCTAACTTGCAGCAGGTCGTTTGGGTTTGCCGTGTCCTGTAGGAGACCTAGGTCTTCTTCGTGCGGCATAGTAAATGGGTGGTGTGCCGGCACCGGGTTACCTTCCGAGTCGACATCTTCGAACAGAGGAAAATCGACCACCCAGAGAAAATGGAATCCGCCTTCGTTCACAGGTGGTTTTCCTAATTCAAGTCGGAGAAGTCCTAATACGTGAACCGCTCTGCGCCAATCATCGGCAACTATGTAGCAAATATCGCCTTGTTCCGCTTTCATGGCCGCCAAGAGGTCTGAGATTTCTTGCTCGCTCATGAACTTGGCAACCGGAGAATTAACCTCACCGGACTCGCCGACCTTTAGCCATACCAGGCCCTTGGCTCCCCAGCTCTTCGCCTTGTCAGTTAATTGATCTAGTTGGTTGCGACCAATATCGGCGCCTTGCGGGACCTTTATGCCCTTAATGCACGATGCTTTGAAAGCGTTGAATTCAGTATCTGAGAACACATCGGTCAGTTCGACGAGTTCAAGGCCGAACCGCACATCTGGTTTGTCGGAACCGTATCTATTCATCGCTTCATGCCATGAAATCTCAGGTATGACTCCAGGACGCTGGCCGGTTATAGATTCAGCAGCCTCGCTTACGGCTTCTGAAACCACGGCCCTTACCTCGTCTCCATCGACGAAACTCATTTCCATATCGAGCTGCGTGAATTCGAATTGCCTATCTGCTCTCAGGTCTTCGTCTCTCATGCAGCGAGCTATTTGGTAGTAGCGATCTATGCCGCCAACCATGCATAACTGCTTGAACAGTTGAGGACTCTGTGGAAGCGCATAAAAATTTCCAGGACTCAAGCGGCTCGGCACAACGAAATCTCTTGCACCCTCCGGAGTTGACGCTATGAGCATCGGGGTTTCGACTTCAACAAATTCCTGAGCGTCCATAGATCGGCGAATAGCAGAGTTGATCAAAGCCCTACTTCGAAGATTTCTTTGCATTCTTCCCGTTCGCAAGTCCAGGTAGCGGTGGCGAATTCGGATTGTTTCATCAACTTCAACCCGTCCACTTATCTGAAACGGCGGTGGTTCAGCCTTCGACAGAACTTCAACAGTCGCTTCGCCGATCTCTATAGAGCCTGTAGGTAACTCATCGTTGACGGTCTCTGGGGGTCGTTCTCTGACAACCCCAGTGACAGCTAAGACGTATTCGCTACGGATGTCGTGCGCATGGTCAACGACGCATTGGATTATCCCGGTTCGGTCACGAAGATCCACGAAAGCCAAAAATTCTCCGTGCTCTCGACGTTTAGATACCCAACCGCAAACAGTGACAGTTTTTCCTATGTCATCGACGGAAAGTCGTCCGCAGTAATTAGTTCTCATTGTCATGATCTGTCTCCAGAGCGATAGCTCATATTCAAAGTTCAAGCCCCAGGAGGCGTTGAACCTCCGCTATAACTGAACTGCGAGGGACAACTATTTGTCCTATTTCCTCGTCGCGAAGCATTCGTATCGCCACGGTCTCCTCGTTCACTTCTTCTTCACCAATAATCAAGGCTATTTCGGCTTCGGACCGATTCGCGCTCCGCATTTGACTTCTCATGGAGCGCTGATCGAAGGAGCGATCCGCCGTAACACCATGGTCGCGCAAACTGTGAGTTAAGTCGCGAGCTGACGATCCGTCTGTTACATCGACCACCCATACTTGGACTCTGGAACCAGGCGCGGGGAAGGATTCCTCAGCGTCGCAGGCCAGTAGAAGTCGTTCAATTCCCATTCCGAACCCAATGCCAGGAGTCGCTGGACCGCCAAGTTCTTCGATCAGCCCGTTGTACCTGCCTCCACCGCAGACAGTGCTTTGAGCGCTATCAAGAGCCAAGCTTTGGAACTCGAAGGTCGTGTGGGTGTAATAGTCCAAGCCGCGAACAAGTCTCGGCTCGATCGAGAATGGGATCTTCAAAGCGGTAAGGCCATCTCTGACTCTTTCGAAGTGTGCCTCGGCCTCTGCACTTAGGAAGTCATTTATTCTCGGGGCTTCTTTGGTGACGCTTTGTGTTGCTGATCGTTTTGAATCCAGCACCCTCATAGGGTGAGTATCCACTTTCTTTCGGTCTTCTTCATCTAGGTCGTTTACATGACTCTTCAGGAAAGCATTCAAAGCTTCTTGGTAGTTATTTCTTGTTTCCTGGTCGCCCATAGAGTTCACCAACAACTCAATTTGGTTAATGCCTACGGCCTCTAGGACCTTCCATCCCAAAGCGATGACTTCTACGTCTATATCCGGATCATCCGACCCGATGCTTTCGATACCGAATTGGTGGAACTGCCTAAATCGTCCAGCTTGTGGTGCCTCGTAACGAAAATAAGGTCCGCGGTAATAAACCTTCCAAGGCACGGGCGGTCTGTGTTGCGCGAATGCTCTACAAACTGCTGCTGTCCCTTCGGGCCTCAAAGCCATCGGCCGTTCACTTCGGTCTAGAAACTCATACATTTCTTTTCCGACTACGTCGGTTCCTTCGCCGATTCGGGTGAAAACCCCAACGTCTTCAAAAATCGGCGTGTCTATCAGCGAAAATCCGGCACGTGATGCGACGTTGGAGAAGACCTCGATAACCGCTTCCCACCGGGCAGAGTGTTCCGGCAAAAGATCACGTGTCCCGATCGGGGTTTGGAAGGTATTTGCCTTCTTCGACATTGGTAATCCTGGGGTGGTGGGGAACGGAGGAGTTTGACGCCCGGTGAACTCACCATCGTAGATGCTTGAAACGCAAAGTCCCCGACACTTTTGTGTCTACCGCGACCTACTTCATGATGGTGGTCGAACGCTGTTAGGCACTACTCGGTGAGCATCAAACACACCGTCAACCTCTCTCACAGCTCCAAGTAGTTGCTCTAGCAGCGTTGGGTCGCCCACCTCGATGTCGAATTGCAAAACAGAAACCTGGTCCTCGCCTGTAAAGGTATGAGCGCTAGAGATACTGAGATGGTGATCAGATATAACGGCTACAACATCTGCTAGGAGGCGGTCTCGATCTAAGGCCCTCACTTCAACACTGGTACGAAACTGACCAGAGAAGGCCGCATCCCAATCAACTTCAACTTGGCGCGCTCCAGATGATGCAACTAGTTCTGAAGCATTAGCGCAGTCATCCCGGTGTACCGAGATACCTCGTCCCTTAGTTACGAAACCAAGAATCTCATCGCCCGGGACCGGGTTGCAGCAGCCAGCTAGTCGCACCAGTGAGTCCTCGAAGCCTTCAACGTGAACACCGCTGGTTCGTCGACGGCGGGAGCCTCGGTGCTGAGCTGGCTTTGCCGGCAAACGCTGGTGACTACCTTCTCCTCGGAGGTTCGCTACTAAACGTTTGGCCACCGAGGCTGCTTTGAGGTCGCCTTTGCCAACTGCTTCGTAGAGGACCTCTAGATCGCCACGGTTGAACTGTTCAGCCACATCGCGTAGCTCGTCACTCTCGATTAGCAACTGGGCTCGTAGGCCTTCCTCTCGCATGGCTTCGGTTATTTGTTCTCTACCCAGTTCAAGCATTTCCTCCCGGTCCGACTTAGCGAACCATTGCTTGATGCCATTTTTTGCCTTGGGAGTTGTGGCTATTCCCAGCCAATCGCGAGAAGGTCCAGCCCCATCGACTTTGGATGTAAATACTTCAACGGTGTCGCCTGACTGGAGTTGGCGATCGAGAGGAACGAGTCTTCCATCGATTTTCGCACCTATCGTGGAGTCGCCGATGTCAGTGTGAATCGAGTATGCGAAATCAATCGGTGTTGACTGAGTCGCGAGTGTTACAACATCGCCTTTAGGCGTGAACACGTAAACCTCATCTTGGTCTAAGTCAACAGCGAGGGTCCGCATGAATTCTTCAGGGTCATCTGTTTCGGCTTGCCAGTCGACAATTGTGTTCAGCCATGGCATATCGGCGCCGGCTCCTTCAGCCGGATCTTTGTATCGCCAATGCGCCGCCACTCCGTACTCCGCTCGTTGATGCATATCTTGGGTCCTAATTTGAACTTCCAAGCTCACGCCTTCTGGACCAACCACTGTTGTGTGAAGGGACTGGTACAGGTTGAACTTCGGCATCGCTATGTAATCTTTGAACCGGCCTGAAACTGGCTTCCATGTGCTGTGTATAGACCCCAGTGCCCCATAGGCATCTCTAATGGTTGGCACAACTACTCTGATTCCAACCAGGTCAAAGATCTCGTCGAAGGATCGTCCTTTCACCACCATCTTTTCGTAAACAGCCCAGTGATGCTTTCTTCGACCAGTAACCAAAGCGTCGCCAGAAGTGTTAGTCAACTGACCTCGGATAGTCTTCAACACTCCTTCTAGATAGGCCTCTTGGGCCGGAGTTCGTTCGGCGATCAGACGGTCGATTTCGGCGTAACGCTTCGGATAGAGCGCTGCGAAAGCTAGGTCCTCCAGTTCATTCCTTACTTCCTGCATTCCTAGCCTGTGGGCCAGGGGGGCATAAACATCTAGTGTTTCGCGCGCTATTTGTTCTTGTTTGGCTTGCTGAAGAGCGCCCAGGGTTCGCATGTTGTGGAGTCGATCAGCAAGCTTGATCAACAGGACACGTAGGTCTCGAGCCATAGCAACCAACATTTTTCGCAAAGTGGCGGCCTGTTGTGCCTGTTTGGTTGCGAATCGAACCCGATCCAGCTTTGTAACGCCGTCAACAAGGGATGCGACGTCGTGGCCGAATTCTTTTTGTATGTCTGTTAACTCTGCGCTGGTGTCTTCAACTGCGTCATGTAAAAGCGCTGCTGCAATCGATACATCATCTAGCCCCATTTCTGCTACAACCGACGCGACTGCGACTGGATGAAGTATGTAGGCCTCTCCGGACTTTCTTCTTTGGCCTTCATGGGCTGCATTTGCGGTTTCGTAAGCCCTCACAAGTAAGTCTGAAGAGCTTCGTGGCCACCTGGCCTTGTAGCGGTCAACTACTCCCTGAATTTCCGTGTGGACAGGGGCAACCGATCGGCGCCACGGGAGCACTCTGGTGACGGTGGCCATTAGTACGCCGGCTGCGGGTCGATGTTCATCTACCTAATAGTGAATCACGGCAGCAACGTGACGTACACCTACTTGTTCGCGGCCGCTCAAGAAATCTAACTCGATGAGCACTGTCGCTCCGACTACTTCCGCTCCAGTTGCTGCTATGAGACGCTCTGCGGCAGACAGAGTTCCTCCCGTCGCAAGCACATCATCAACCAGCAGGATCTGGTCACCTGGGCCTAGCACTTCAGCCTGAATCTCCAGAGTGTCGGTCCCATACTCCAGGCCGTAGGTTTCCGAAATTACCTTTCCCGGCAATTTGCCTTGCTTGCGTATTGGCGAGAAGCCGCAGCTCAAATGCTGAGCGATCATCGGACCAAACAAAAATCCTCTGGATTCAATTCCCATTACACGCGTGATTGGCGAAGTTCTAAACTCAGAGGCCATTGCTGCTGCGGCTGCCTTAAGAGCTCCAGGTTGTTGCAGCAATGGGTTTATGTCCCGAAACACTATTCCGGGGCTGGGAAAGTCCGGCACATCGCGAACGAGGTCCTTGAGTGACTCAGAGTCGAACTGTGTTTCCATCTGTTTTGAGTCCCGGTTCGTTCAACGCTTTCGGCCTTTCTTGCGAGGTCTTGGCGGGGAACTTCTGTCATAGCGGTCGGCTGCCAGTGAGGTTGCGGCATTCTCTATGGAATTTGATTCGCTAAGCACCTCTGCGCTTCGATCTTGCTCAGCCCAATGCGGTTCACGGCGTTTGAGCGAGGACACCAGAGGCATAGCCACAAACACGGAACTGTATGAACCTACTAGAAGGCCGATTAGCAAGGCGATAGCAAACTCTTGCAAGGCGGTCGCCCCCATGACCAATGAGCCGACGACAAGAAGTGAGATCACTGGCAACACTGAGGTGATAGTCGTGTTCACTGATCGCATAATCACTTGGTTTAACGAGACGTTGGCAAGGTCTGAATATGTCATCCGAGTTTTGAGCGAAAGCGATCTTTCGTTGTCTTTCACCCGGTCGAAGACAACTATTGTGTCGTATAGCGAATAGCCCATAATTGTTAGGAACGCTACGACGGTTGCTGGACTGATCTCGAATTGGAAGAGCGCGTAAACACCGACAGTGAGGGCAATGTCGTGAGCTACGGCCACTAACGCTCCCAGGGCCATTTTCCATTCAAATCTGAGCGTTAAGTACAAAGCGATGAGAATGAAGAAGACCACCAAGGCTCGTCGTGCTTTACCTGCTACTTCGTCTCCGAACGATGGACTCACGGTTCGAGCACTAACCGATTCGGAGTCAACCTGGGCCGCGACCGCTAGTTGTGATCCAACCGACTCTGCTGTTTCTCCACTTGGCAGTTCGCCTCGAACACGGAAAATGTCATCGCCTCCCGTGATTCGTTGTATTCGGGCGTCATCCATTCCGACGTTGGACATTGCATTGTCAATTGTGTCGGTGGTTATTACCTCAGAGGCCG
>CAJWBN010000104.1 GCA_913020735.1 uncultured Acidimicrobiaceae bacterium | reverse complement strand
CGAGCTTGACGACGGGACGCCTGTAGCTGCAAAGGGAAACACAACGGTGCCGCCAGGTCGCAGGCTAAGGATAGAATTTCCCGGTGGTGGTGGTTTAGGCGATCCGTTAAATCGGCAAGCTCAAGCTAGATCCAAAGATAAGAGATTAGGGTACGTAACGGACTAGCTTTTGGGGACGCTACGTGACAGTTAATGAAAATGATCTTCCGCTCCATGGGATCCGCGTCTTTGAACTGGGGATAGCTATCGCTTCTCCGTATTGTGGCAAATTGATGGCCCACTTCGGGGCGGACGTGTTGAAAGTCGAATCTCAGACAAACCCAGATGTAGTGCGGATCTTGGGCTCCGCGTGGCTGAAAGACCGTGATGACTTGGCTGCGATCGCCTCAGATACAAGTCCCTACGTTTCAGAAATGAACGCTTCTAAACGGAGTGTCGGTCTTGAATTGAAAACTGCTGAGGGGAAAGCGGCCGCTATGCAGCTCATAGCTGAGTGTGACGTCTTCCTTGCAAACTTCGGGGCTCGAGCCCTTGTGGATCTGGGATTCGATTACGACGCAGTAGCAGCTGTTAATCCAGACATCGTTTACGTCCAGTTGCCTGGATTTGGAAGCAACGAAGACATGCCCTACTACCCATTTGTTGCGTGGGGACCTAATCAAGCTCCCCTTGTTGGAATGGATGATTTCACAGGCCATGCGCATGACCCACCTGCAGGAATCGCCACGGTGGCTCCTCCCGACTACATGTCCGCCCTACACGCTGCGATTGCGACCATCACAGGACTTGAGCAGCGTGACGTGACTGGCGAGGGCGTTCATGTGGACATCAGCCAATTCGAGACAACCCTGGCGCTACTGGGACCTTTTGTCATGGATTACGAGTTAACCGGCACGGTGCACAGCCGAATTGGTAACCGTTCCATGTGGGGCTCCCCTCAAGGTGTCTATCCGTGCTCCGGCGACGAACGGTGGATCGCCATCAGCGCGACCGAACCGCAGGACTGGGACGCTCTTCGAACTGTTCTAGGCTCTTGTGTCGACTCCGACTTCGATGACCCCTTGATAAGAGTCTCTGACCAAGATCGACTCGACGAGCAAATCTCCGCATGGACTGCAGGTTTCGAGTCAGAAGATCTCGCTGGCCGACTACAAGCAGTGGGAATTGCCGCACACATTGTCTCTACCAACGAGGATCTCCTACATGACACTCATGTGACAAGTCGCCAGTGGTATCAGGTAGCTGACTCCACGCGCCTCGGGCGCGATGTCTTTACCAACTCACCCGTGAAATTGAGTAGGACTAGTGGCCGTTGGACCGGAGCTGGACCCTCAATGGGGCAACACACTCGCGACGTACTGTCTGAGGTGGCTGGGATGTCCGCAGCTGCGATCGACAATCTAATAGAGGTCGGCGGTGCCTTCGAGCAGATCGATCCAGAGACTACTACCACTCGCCCATGGGACGATTGGGTTCACTTGTTGCTTCCCGGAACCGAAGACGCTCGAGATCTCTGATGTCTGGCCCTTACAGCGGACTTCGTGTAGTCGACACCACAGGACTTGCGGGTGCATATGCCACCCGCCTACTCGCAGGGATGGGAGCAGACGTTATTCGACTTGAACCCCCAGAAGGCTCTCCCCTGCGACGGCTTGGTCCATTTGCTGAAGGCATTGAACCGCCCGAGAACAGTCTGTGGTGGAGTTACTTAGCCATGGGTTCGCAGAGCGTCGTCATCGACCCCGAAGACACCGAATCTTTGACGAAAATCTTAACTGAGGCCGACGTGCTGTTCGAAGACCGACTCCCAAATGCTTCGAAGTTGTCGACTCAGGACATCAATCCGAAGACCATCAGGACCCGTATTTTACCTTTCGGCTTGACCGGTCCAAAACGAGACTGGCGAAGCTCGAATCTTATTGCTTGGGCGGCCTCCGGCATCCTATATACGACAGGCTTCACCGATCGGGCTCCCGTGGCTCCCGCTGCCCCTGTACAGCTCGCATACCATGCATCGGCAGCATCTGCCCTTGTAGGCACCCTTTTGGCGCTTAGGTCTCGACGTTTAACTGGCCTAGCCCAAGAGGTTGAAATTTCGATGCAGGAAGCCGCCCTCTCTATCGCTCCCGAGACCGGTGTTCCAATGTTTATGGACGACCGCGTGCACCGCGAACGCTCCGGCAACAGAAGAGATCTTGGGCGGCCGTTCGGCCTCTACCCATGCCAAGACGGTTTTGTGTCAATCATCGTCCTGATGCCACGACACTGGGTTGCGATGTCTCAATGGGTGGCAGAGGCGACCGATAACGAGAGTATTGTTGAGGAGGTCTTCGTAGACAACGCGGTTCGAGTCGAGGCCCGCGACTTGATCGATGACTGGGTCGAGGAGCTCACGCAGCAGCACACACGCCTGGAACTATTTGAGGAAGGGCAGCGCCGAGGAATTCCCATCACTCCGGTCAACACCATCGAGGCCCTCGTCGAAGATCCACATTTACAAGCAGCAGATTTTTGGCAAACCACTTCTCTGCAGGACGGTACAGAGACCAGGATCCCAGGCGCACCTTTTCGAAGCAGCTCCGCGTGGTGGTCGATGGCGCCGGCCCCAAGATTGGGACAACACACCGATCACTACTTAAGTTAAAGCCCTAAACCAGATAGAAGCGCAGCCCCGAAATCTCAATCATGTCTTCAGCGTGTGGGAGGCCAAGGGCTTTCGCGTGGGTTACAAGAGCCGCTCGATCGCGAACCTTCAGGTCAATCCCACCAAGTCCTTCGGGTCTACCGTCAAAGGCTTCTATGAAGCGGACCGGGCCATCCAAAGTCGAAATTTTCGGTACCCCGTCATCCACATAGTAATCCTCTTGGAGAACTTGGCCCCATCGTTGCGCCAGGGCAAGAGGGTCCGATGTTTGAATTTCCGCACCATTTATTCGCTCAACCAAACCGGTGTTGCTGTGTTCCCGCCAGTCCCGCTCTACTGGCCACCAATCACCATCTTCCCTATCTTCATTTTCACACCAGCGAAGCTCCACCAAACAGCCAGAAAGATCCTTCGGGTGAATATGAACAGCATCGCTGCCGGCCTCACTTATATCTCCTCCAGCAACCAATCGCACCCCAAGTTCTTGTATGTGGCTGAGCCGAGATTCATAATCGGACCGGGTCACTTGGAATAGAAGCATGTATCCGCCCGGTCCACCACGGCGTTCTATATATCGACCTCCAGCAGAATCGGGCCCAGGCGACAACGGAGATACCAGCTCCAGAAATTGGTTACCGATAGGCATGACGAAGTTCCTCAATCCGAAAATACTGACACCCGCTTCTCTGCCGGGCCGATGTCCTGGATCGCGGTACGCGACATCCAAACCGAATAGGTCACGCAAACTTTTTTCTGTCTCTTCGTAGCTATCGCCGACCATCGCTACCTGCCGCAGCCGTAGTGTCATTCTGACTCCTAGGTCATTGCCGCACCTGACGCCAATCCGGCAAAGCTTAGGTCGTTGAGCACCCTAAATGCGTCGAGTTAGTTACGAAGGGGTTTCATCACCTGCTCGATGAACAGATCGGCTTCGTCGGCTGTTTCGGGGTTGCCGAAATCCAGAACGAAGTGTTCAATTCCGTCGTCGACAAGCTCGCCTAGCAGCGTCCCGAATTCATCAACTTCACCAGAGGTCTGTGGGAGTGCCCGTTCGATCGTCAGTGAAAATTGGACTTCGTGACGGGGCCGACCTAATTGCTCGAGTTCACGCAACATGATGTCGCGCTTTCGCGTCAACGAGTCTCGATCGCCTCTCCATACCGTGTTCCATATATCTGCGTGGCGTGCAGCTAAGGGGATGCCAATCTGCTCTCCCGAAGTGCCAATACAAATCGGTGGCGTTTTCTCAAGGACAGGCGGTGCTGCGGCCCCAGCTATCCGATAGAACTCTCCTTCAAAATGTGGATCTTCTTCGCTCCACATCAAACGACAAACATTGATGGCTTCCTCTAGTTGACGAAAGCGCACTTTGGGTTTCGGGAAGTCGTATCCGTAAGCAAGATATTCATCTTCTCGCCAGCCGGCGCCAATCCCAAGGATGAAGCGTCCGCCGCTAAGGAACTGCAGGGTGCTAGCCATTTTCGCCAATAGCGCCGGGGGGCGGTACCCAACACCGAGAACATGGTGACACAGGTCAACATTAGGAAATTTCGCTGCACACCAAGTCAACGTTGTCCACGCTTCGAGGAAAGGATCCGATTTTTTGTCAAAACCATAGAAGTGGTCGGCGATCCACAGACTGTCGAAATCGTTGGTGACCTTTGGCAAGATCTGTTCACATTGATATTGAACAATTGGATGGTAATCACTCCATTGGTTGCCGATAACAGGCGACAACCAACCAAACCGCAAACCAGTTGCACTCTTTGCCACTTCAAAGCCCTTCAATCACTAATAAGAAGCTCAGCTTCGGACAGTCGTCCGCCAACCATGTGGGTCGCCGCCACTACCATTTTGTATAGCTACGAGACTTTCTCTTAACCGAAGCGTGTTCACGCCTGGCTGCCCATCGCCAAAGGTGATTTCGGCGTTACCTCTAAGCATCGTGCCCACCGGGGAAAGCACGGCAGCTGTTCCCGATAGGAAGGCCTCACCTCTACTTGCCCAATCTTCTAGCTCATCGAGTTCTATTGGGCGCTCCTCCACCTCATACCCAAGATCAGCAGCCAAGGTAAGAACTGAAGCTCGGGTAACTCCATGCAGGAACGACTGGTCGAGTTGTCGAGTCACTAATCGATCGTCGTCAGCTAAAAAGAAATTAGCGGCGCCCGTCTCGGTGATATCG
This sequence comes from uncultured Acidimicrobiaceae bacterium, assembly GCA_913020735.1. GTDB lineage: Bacteria > Actinomycetota > Acidimicrobiia > Acidimicrobiales > Poriferisodalaceae > MedAcidi-G3. The sequence continues at coordinate 3,167 of CAJWBN010000104.1, read as the reverse complement.
CCGCCGGTCGCAAAGAGAATTTGATCCACAGCCTCGTTTCGTGCCATCGCATCGAGGGTTGGAGCCAATGCCATCGCGTAGTTTGCACCAGACTTAACCATCCCAAACTGCGGTGTTGTCCTGGGTATCTGCTCTTCGAGCAGCAATGTCAGTGGCCTCACTCCGCCTTTGAAATAATCACCCACCGGACAATTCACGATGTACAACAACGCCTCAGAGCTGGGTGTCGCAGCAGCTCCAATATTTGGCTCGGTACCTATGAGAGTTGGACGAATGTACAGCGAACCCGGCGGTGGTGGAACTTCACTGACGTTGGCTTCAACGCTGTCGATGATCATTTGTCGAAGGAGAGCCTCATCTGGGACCGGAAGACGCAACTGCGCCGCACTCTGACGCATCCGCCCTACATGGTCATCCAGACGGAAAATAGCCAAAGAGCCATCTACCTGCGTATGAGCCTTCAATCCTTCGAAGATTGTGCTCCCATAATGAAGTGCGTGTGCTGCTGGACTCATCGAGAAGTCCCCATAAGGTTCCACTTTGCCTGCGTATCGGTACTCACCGTCTTCGGAGGGCGCTGTCGCCATCCAGTCGCAGAAAACTGTGCCAAATGGCACTGTCATGGGATCAGGCTTCTCGCTCACTGGAGCTCCCTTCGGATCTGTGACTCTAGCTCAGTGTAGAGACGAACAGATCAGATTTAGGTGAGATCGCGCACTCAATAGGACTTATGACCCCTCTGTCCCCTACCTTGTTCGTATGACTCAATTATCTCAGTCCGTCACACTTGAATTCGACAACGACGTAGCGCTCATCCGGATAGACAATCCTCCCGTTAACGCTCTGAGCCACCATGTCCGGCAAGGCCTGCTTGACGGTATGACGCAAGCAGAAAATAGTGATGCCACAGCCATAGTCGTCATTTGTGAAGGCCGCACCTTTATCGCAGGCGCTGACATAACCGAGTTCTCAGGGCCACCCAAACCACCAAGCCTCCAAGAGGCTCAAGACGCCATGGAGAATTGCACCAAACCCGTTATCGCAGCAGTCCACGGAACAGCTTTAGGCGGGGGCCTTGAGGTTGCACTATGCGCCCACTATCGAGTCGGGGTCAGCGAAAGCAAATATGGCCTACCCGAAGTGAAGTTAGGGCTATTACCAGGCGCCGGGGGCACCCAACGCCTTCCGCGTGTCACCGGCGCTGCACAGGCTTTACAGATGATGACCAGTGGTGATCCGATCACCGCAGGTGATGCCCTTGAATGTGGGTTGATTGACGAAATAGTTGAAGACCTTGAAGCCGGTGCCGTTGCCTTCGCCCGACGCGCCGTCGCTGAGGGACTTCCACTGCTGCGGATTCGCGACCGAGACGACAAACTAACTGACACCAACTCCTCGCTATTTGACGATTTCAGAGCGTCTATAGCGAGGAAGACCCGTGGTTTCCTCGCTCCCGAGTACAACATCCGGTGCGTTGAGGCCGCCGTCAATCTGGAGTTCGATGAGGGCCTGAAAAGAGAGCAAGAACTTTTCAAGGACTTGATGAAGGGGACACAATCAAAGGCCCAGCAATATTATTTCTTTGCTGAACGAGCTGCTTTGAAGATCCCCGGTCTCCCAAAGGAGACCAAGCCGATAGAGGTAAACCGCGTCGGAATACTCGGTGCCGGAACCATGGGCGGTGGGATAGCGATGAACTTCGCCAACGTTGGAATACCAGTGACCATCGTGGAGCAGAACGAAGAAGCATTAGAACGCGGGTTAGCGGTCGTGCGGTCAAACTATGAACGCACTGCGTCGCGTGGGGGAATCTCAAGCGATGACGTCGAAACACGTATGGGACTCATCAATGGCTCAACGGACATGGGCGGCTTCGGTGATTGCGATCTGATAATTGAAGCTGTCTTCGAGAACATGGAGCTTAAGAAATCAATTTTTGAACAGCTCGACCAAATCTGCAAGCCCGGTGCCGTATTGGCATCTAATACGTCAGCTTTGGACATAAACGAGATCGCCTCAGCTACTGACAGGCCAGAGTCAGTCATTGGCATGCACTTCTTTTCGCCAGCGAATGTTATGAAGATGCTTGAAGTAGTTCGGGGCGACGCAACTTCAGATGAGGCCATCGTCACTGCTATGGGGATCGGCCGCACAATTGAGAAGACCCCTGTGCTGTGCGGTGTCTGCCACGGATTTGTTGGCAACAGAATGCTGTTTATGCGTGGCATTGAGGCAGAAAAGATGATTCTCGAGGGCGCTGCCCCCTCCCGCATCGACCAAGTCCTTTTTGACTTCGGATTACCAATGGGCCCATTCGCAATGAGTGACCTCGCAGGACTCGACATTGGTTGGGATGAGAGCACATCGTCGGGGTCTACTGTTCGCGAACTGCTTTGCGAAAGTGGTAGGCGTGGCCAAAAGAACGGTCAGGGCTACTACATTTATGATCCCGAAACGAGGGCAGCGACACCCGACCCTGAGGTTGAGCAGATAATCAAAGCTTTCGCCGAACGACAGGGTGTTGAGCAACGCGAAATATCTGATCAAGAAATCCTTGAGCGCTGCCTGTACCCGATGATCAACGAGGGAGCCAAAATCCTGGCTGAAGGCATAGCCATTCGTGGTAGCGATGTTGATGTGGTGTGGATTAACGGTTACGGATGGCCGATGTACACCGGTGGCCCAATGTTTTGGGCTGACACCGTCGGGTTAACAGAAGTAGCCGACCGTATTAAGCATTACGGATCTACGCTCGGAGGCGAACACTGGTCAATATCGCCGTTAATCGAAGAAATCGTCGCCCAAGGTGGCTCTTTGAGCGCCTACACAAACTAGGAATCATCAATGGCTCGGGACTACTCGGAAATAGCTGCTGGCTACGTCGAAGAGTTGCGCGCCCGTGGCCGGGAGATTGATGCGGCTCGTCATGTTCCGCAGGACATCGCCGATCGTCTCGCTCAAGAAGGTTTCTATCGGTTATGCACACCCACCGAACTAGGTGGAGTGGGCGCCGATCCGAGAGTCTTGGCGGAAGTCTGCGAGATTCTGGCAACAGGCAACGGATCGGTTGCTTGGTGTGTCTTCATTGGTGCCACATCGCAGTACATGTTCCCTGCAGCTTCTCCTCAACTGATCCAAGAGCTACTCGAAAACCCTAACGTCATAAC
>CAJWBN010000103.1 GCA_913020735.1 uncultured Acidimicrobiaceae bacterium | reverse complement strand
CCGCCATAAAGCCTCCAGATGTTTCGGATGACGAATTCTGGCTCATCGTAGAGCGGTCGAAGATACGGGAGCTCTAAGAGCTCTGGGTTAACTTCCACCGATGCAACGACGTCGTTCAGCGTTGCCCCCGAGTTCATTGCTGCAACTACGTCCTCAACGAGTTGCTCCAGAGTGGAAGCAACAATTTCTAGGCAGGAAAGAATTCGCTCATGGCCCGAGATCGGAAGGCCATGAGCTGGAACGAAAAGCTCGACATCAGTGGCCATCATTTCGCGTAAAGATTGAGCCCATTCCAACGGATACCTTTGAACTTTTTGGGGGTTGCCGCAGTTAGGGAAATTCCATATGAACTGGTCCCCGGCGGAAATCATCTTGTGCTGCGGCAGCCATGTCCATGTATGGTCATCGGTTTCTCCCATGGCGTGATGAAGTTCTAATTCGACTCCGCCAACAGAAGCAGTCAACATTTGACTGTATTCAATAGTGAGGTCAAGCGTCCCATCTGGGACGAAGGGTTGTTTTCCAGCTGAACCTTCAAGGGCCGAAACTGGCAAGCCACCGAATTGCCGAGCGTTAATCACTTTGTTGTAACCATTTGTAGCCCTATAGCGACGGAGCCGCAGCGGCAAGTTCTCATGACCAAGGACTTCGGGAGGCTCATTACCAAGTTGTTCGGCTTCTGCTGCTATCGCGCTGCTTCCACCTACATGGTCTATATGACCGTGGGTATAGACAAGGCTATGAATTCGATCGTTACTCCAAGTTCTTAGGCTTTCCAGAACACGAGTTCCACTAGCCGGGCCACTTGAATCAAAAGCAACGAGCCCGTCCTCGGTTCGAACAACGACTACATGACTGAACGCTTCAACTAAAGCTATGTCATCAGCCAGTTCGCTCAATTCGTGGGTAACTCGGTTGGGAGGGCCATCAACCTGACCGCTATCAATAAAACGAGTCGAAAGGTCTAGGACGTGCTCAGCCATCAAGCCAAGCTAGATGATCAGGGAGCTATGAAAGGTCACTCAAAGTGTCGTTCATCCCACCAAGGGAAGAAATCGGGCATATCTTCGCTGGTTTTGAGACTGAAATCCGGCGATCGCTTCTCCAAGAAAGAAACAACTCCCTCATGTGCGTCTGCTGCCTGTCCGAGATGGAAAATGCCTCGACTGTCAACTTTATGAGCTTCCATCGGATGGTCGGCCCCCAGCATCCGCCACATCATGTGTCGGATCATCGTCACAGAAATTGCAGAAGTATTTTCCGCTATCTCCGAGGCGATAGAACGCGCCGCCGGAAGTAAGTCCTCGGGTTCATGAATGCTCCGAATCAAGCCACCCTCAAGTGCCTCTTCGGCTTCAAATACTTTGCCGCTATAGGCCCATTCGAGGGCTTTGCTGACCCCAACCACGCGAGGCAAGAAGTATGACGAACAAGCTTCCGGCACTATCCCGCGACGACTAAAAACAAAACCAATTCTGGCCGCCGAAGATGCCAATCGAATATCCATTGGCAACGTCATCGTCACTCCAACGCCTACGGCTGGACCATTGATAGCTGCAATTATCGGTTTATTGAATTCATAAATTCGCAGCGAAAGGAGACCGCCACCATCGCGCATCCAGGCCTTATCGCCGTCCTGACGACCTTCGTTCGAAGCTCGTTCTTCTTTGGCTTCATCAGTTTGATTGTCATAATCGAAGGTTTCAGCACCTTTTTCGAGATCAGCACCAGCGCAGAACCCCCTGCCTTGACCTGTGACGATCACAACTCGAATCTCGTCATCGGCATCAGCGTGGTCGAGAGCTTCGAGGAATTCCTTTTGCATCCGACTGTTAAACGCGTTGAGGCGCTCCGGCCTATTCATCGTCAGAGTGAGGATGTGATCAGAGACTTCATACAGGAGAGTTTGGAATTCTGGCATCGGGGTCCTTTGCATTGGCTACCAAGTTACGACAACGACGAACACTGTAACCCGCTAGGTCAACGGCTGAGCCAGTTGCCTTCAGGCAAATCCATAAGACCTGAGCCCTCCCCACCATACTGATACGCATAAACCTGCTCGCCCATTCCCGTGGCGACCGTGACCCGGTGATACATGCCGTCAACCGCGCCTTCGATTTCATCGAGTAAGGAGAAAGCTTCTTCTAACCGATCCGGGTCTAGCCGGAATCGAACCCCATGAATAACTCCAACGCGGTCAAAGAACGCTGCGGGATAGCCAAGCCCGGTGTCATATAGTCGGCCAGTCACTCGGTCGGGTTCCTGAGCCAATACAAACGGCGCTAAGAACCGCCAACGTTCTTGACCTGGGAGCAGGGTTCCGTAACAAAAAACCTGGTCGATTGCTGCTTCTTCTTCAGACATCTAAAAAGCGGCCAGCCGCGAAAGCTGATCCCAATGCACCCACAATTACTCCCATCAACACCGTGGCAATAGTTGCGGTGGTGAACTGCCCAGAGGTCACCGTGAAGGAACGAAAGAATGCCAATATTTCTGAACGTCCGAAAAGCTCTTCGACGTGACTCCGTAATGCGCCCGCAGCTACCGCTCCTACAACGCCGCCCGCGAGGCCATGAAGCATGCCTTCAAGAATGAACGGAAGTCGGATAAAACTATTCGTTGCTCCAACTAGCTTCATCACTTCAATTTCTCGACGCCGCGCGAACATCGCTACGCGAATCATGTTGAAAATCAACAAGGCACTCGCAGCTGCAAGAACAATCGACATCAGGAGAACAATCCAACGAAATGAGTTAAACCACTCGCGAATCGCGTCGACTTGCTGTCGCCCAGTCTCGACCGAATAAACACCCGGTCTTTGCCGAAACTGCGCGGCTAATGACTCGATAATTTCACCCTCCGCAATCCGCGGTACAACTCGATATGAAGGGGGAAGACTCTCAACTGAAACTTCAGCTAATAGCTCCGGTTCGTCGACCAGCATTTCTTCTAGTAACCCAAATGCTTGGTCTTGGGTGACAAATTGAATTCTTTCAATATCGGGGTGATTTCTCAGTTCTTCACCCAGGGCATCTATTTGCCCGCCCGCAACATCAGGTTCGAGAAATATCTCGAATTGGACACCTCCCTGCCATCGCCCCAAAGCGTTGGCACTTGCATATCGAGCCATCAAACCCAAACCGACCAACATCACCCCAACAGCCACTGTCAAAATCGCTGCAACTGTCAAAGTTAGATTTCTACGAATATTGAGCCAGGTTTCTCGAGAAAAGTAACCAGCTCGGCCTAAGAAGCCCGCCACGACTACGCGTACACTCCCTGCTGTTCATCTCGAACAACTTGTCCCGCTCGTAGGGCAATCACCCGGCGCCTCATTTGATCAACAATGGTCTGGTCGTGAGTTGCCATAACTACCGTCGTGCCTGTTCTGTTAATGCGGTCTAACAGCCGCATTATTTCCTGCGCAGTGTTCGGGTCTAGGTTCCCCGTTGGTTCATCAGCCAAAAGAATTAGGGGCCGATTAACGAAAGCACGTGCTATCGAGACACGCTGCTGTTCTCCACCCGAAAGTTCGTCGGGAAAACTTTGCTGCTTGTGGGAAAGACCGACAAGTTCAAGAATTGCAGGAACTTGGGTACTGATGATGTTTCTAGGCCGCCCGATCACTTCTAACGCGAAAGCAACGTTTTCATAAACTGTCTTTTGGGGCAGGAGCTTGAAATCTTGGAAAACGGAGCCAATGTTGCGGCGAAGATAGGGAACCCGCCAATTACTGATTCGGGAGAGATCCTTTCCCGCAACATGAACATCTCCTTCAGTCGCTGGTTCCTCAGCGGTCAATAACCGCAACATCGTCGATTTCCCCGATCCAGATTCCCCGACCAAGAAAACGAATTCTCCTTTTTCTATATTCACGGTGACGCCATCAACCGCGCGAGTTTCGCCTTTGTAAATTTTGGTGACGTTGTCGAGACGAATCATATGAGGAAGCCAGCCAGCGAGAATCTTTATCCGATGCGGGACATCCCCAGCGTACGACAGGATCAGCCGTCGTTAGCGTCAGCGGAACCAAGGATCCTTAGGTTTGGCTGTCAGAATCTCGTTGGCTCCGCTGCCATTGAAGGAACGCTTCCATTAGCGAATCCAGATCTCCATCTAAAACAGCTTCGACATTGCCTACTTCGAGATTAGATCTGAGATCCTTTACCTGCTGATAAGGGTGAAGCACGTAGGAACGAATTTGGCTACCCCATGCCACATCGCGTTGCTCGCCGGCTAGTTCATTCAGTTCGGCTTCGCGTTCTTGCCTCTGCAAGTCAGCTAGCTTCGCCGCCAGCATTTGCATCGCCCGGTCCTTGTTTTGGTGCTGACTACGTTCGTTTTGACACGCAACCACAGTGCCTGTTGGCAGATGAGTAATTCTTACAGCTGAATCAGTCACATTGACATGTTGGCCACCCGCGCCAGATGACCGATAAGTATCAATGCGAAGGTCTTTTTCGTCGATGACTACTTCGTCGGAGACCTCGTCAAAAAATGGGACGACAGACAGTGAACAAAAAGCGGTGTGGCGCCGAGCTTGGGCATCGAATGGTGAAATTCTCACCAGACGGTGGACCCCCCGTTCAGCTCGCAAGAAGCCGAATGCGAACCGTCCTTTGACGATGAAGGTCGCTGAACTAATTCCTGCTTCTCCTCCATCCGTTGCTTCCTGAATTTCTATAGAGAAACCTTTACTCTCAGCCCAGCGGAGATACATACGGAGGACCATTTCGGCCCAATCACATGCGTCGGTACCTCCGGCGCCTGAGTGAACTTCGCACACCGCGTCATTTTCGTCATGTTCTCCGTTGAACAACGCAAGAAGTTCGATGTCATCTAACTGGCTTTCAAGAGATGAGATTGATGAATAGATTTCATCATCAACTGATTCGTCGTTTTCTTCTCTAGCGAGCACTTCAAGGATCGCTGCATCATCTAATTCGCTACGAACCTTTTGCCAGCGATCAATATCATCTCGGATATTTGCCAGCCGTCCGGTGATCTTTCGGGCTTCGTCTTGGTCATCCCAAAGGTCAGGACTAGCCGCTCGCGACTCAAGTTGAGTAAGTTCTTCGCGCGCTTGATCGATCCTCAAATAGACGTGGGCTTCAGCCACTCGCCGTTCAAGTTCTTCGAAAATTTCTGATTTATCTGACATTGGCAATCTCGAGAGTTAACGACCGTGACAATGTTTGAACTTCTTACCTGACTCACAATGACACGGATCGTTTCGACCTATTTTTTCCTCTTCAGTCCGAACCACCTGACTTTGCTTGGCAGTCTGACTTGGCATGGGTGCTTTAGGCGGTGCTGCCATCGAATTCAGTTCAGGACTGTTTTCTGAAGATGAATAGCTGACGCCGTCGGTTCGGTTTCGTTGGTCGTCGGCGGTAACGACTTCCGCATGCATCGCATACTTAACGAAGTCGCTGTAGACAGATGCCAACATCGAGGAGAACATCTCGAAGCCTTCTCGTTGCCATTCAGATACTGGGTCCTTTTGTCCTATTCCCCGCAGGTGTATTCCTTCTCGGAGATAATCCATTTCATAAAGATGTTCCCGCCAACGCTGATCGATAATTCGGAGGAGCACTTGTCGTTCCACCTCGCGCATCGTCGATTCGCCAAGTTCAGCTTCTCGACCTTCGAAGTAACGAACTGCATCATCAACCATGGTTTGCTCAAGAGTTACAGCGTCACTCATTGTGGCCATAGTCTCAACGTCAAGCTCAGTGGGCCAGTATGTAGCTATCTCGGCGTGCATAGCTTCTAAATCCCATTCAGAACTTGCTTCTTCAACACAGAATTGGTCGACAACTTGCCCCACGGCAGACTCGATGTACTCAAGAGACTCTTGTCTTAGGTCTTCGCCTTCAAGGATTTGGGCACGACGTGCATAAATGACCTTGCGTTGCTCGTTCATTACCTCGTCATATTTGAGAACGTTTTTCCGAACCTCTGCATTCTTCTGTTCAACCGTGTTTTGCGCCCGTTCAATGGCTTTAGAGACCATGTTCGCTTCAATGGGCGTGTCATCAGGCAGAGCCTTGTCCATCACCCAATTCATAGCTCCGCTAGCAAATAACCGCATCAAGTCATCTTCGAGAGATAAGTAGAATCGGCTTTCTCCAGGATCTCCTTGCCGGCCGGAACGTCCACGTAATTGATTGTCAATTCGGCGGGATTCATGCCGTTCCGTTCCTAAGACATAAAGTCCCCCAACTTCCAACACCTTTGCGCCTTCGGCCGTGCATTGCGGTTCGAGTTGGGCGACTTTCGCTGTTAAGACTTCCTTGTTGGCTTCATCATCAGGGTCTTTTCCATCCCGATATAGATCTTGGCGAGCAAGCCCTTCTGGGTTACCCCCGAGCAGAATGTCAACACCTCGACCTGCCATATTGGTCGCAACCGTTACAGCGCCCAGGCGTCCTGCCTGGGTAACAATGTCAGCTTCTCGGTGGTGTTCTTTAGCGTTAAGAACGTTATGACTTATCCCCCTCTGATCTAACGCGTGTGAAATCTTCTCACTATTCTCGACGCTGACAGTTCCGACCAGGATTGGCTGCCCCGTGGCTCTTCTTTCTTCGATGTCGTTCACCACAGCATCGATTTTGGAAGCTTCTGTCTTGTAAATGAGATCTGCGTGATCCGCTCTTTTGACCGGCCGATGCGTGGGAACCGGCACAACGTCTAACCCGTAGGTGTTGCCAAACTCAGCGGCTTCGGTTGTCGCTGTGCCTGTCATTCCGGCAAGTTTCTCGTATAACCGGAAATAATTTTGGAGAGTTATTGTTGCCAGAGTCTGGTTTTCGGCCTTTATGTTGACGCCTTCTTTAGCTTCGACCGCCTGGTGAAGTCCTTCGCTCCATCGGCGCCCTTCAAGAATGCGGCCAGTGAACTCGTCCACAATCCGGACCTCGCCATTTTGAACAACGTAATCACGGTCGCGGCGATACAACTCTTTTGCTTTTAGAGCTGCGCTCATTTGGTGAACGAGGTTCGACGAAACTTGGTCATAAAGGTTGTCGATGTTCAAGGCCCGTTCGACTTTTTCGATTCCAGGCTCAAGGACAGCAACGTTTCGTTTGTCCTCTTCAACTTCGTAGTCGACATCGCGACTCATGGTGCGCGCTATTTGCGCGAATTGTCCGTATAGCTTCGCCGCGTCCGCTAGCCGACCACTAATGATCAAAGGGGTTCTAGCTTCATCAATCAGGATCGAGTCGACCTCGTCAACGATGCAATAGTTGTGGCCACGTTGAACCTGCTGGTTTTTCGCTGGAGCCATATTGTCACGGAGATAATCAAACCCGAATTCGTTGTTCGTGCCGTAGGTAATATCTGCGGCGTATTGCTTTCGTTTCGCTTCGGGATCAGTCTGACCGGGAATGACCAGCCCAACCTCTAATCCAAGAAATTGGTGAACGCGCCCCATCCATTCAGCATCCCTGGTAGCGAGATAATCGTTGACGGTAACGATGTGTACGCCTTTACCAGATAGCGCGTTGAGGTATACAGGCAACGTTGATACCAGCGTTTTACCTTCTCCGGTTCTCATTTCTGCGACCCAACCGAAGTGCAACGCCGCGCCACCCACAAGTTGGACGTCGTAGTGGCGCTGCCCAAGAACTCGCCGGGCAGCCTCGCGAGTCACCGCAAACGCATCAATCAAAATGTCGTTTAGGTCTGCTCCACGGTCAATTTCGAGCTTAAAATCACCCGTCTTGGCGCGTAACGCATCGTCTGAAAGTTGTTCGTAGTCAGCTTCTACCGCATTGATTTCAGGGACAAGCGATTCAAGCGCCCGGATCTTCTTCCCTTCGCCGGCGCGCAGAAGTTTTTGGAACACGGCCATCGGCTCAAGGCTACCGGCGTCCAGCTACTAGTGAGGGTCGCTAGGTGTTTATCGGTTCGAACTTAGTAGCGATAATGGGCGGGTTTGAACGGCCCTTCTATCGGTACCCCTATGTAGTCTGCTTGGTCGGGCGTCAACGCAGTCAACTTCACACCAAGTTTGTCGAGGTGCAGTCTCGCTACCTCTTCATCCAAACGTTTCGGCAAGAGATAGACATCGTTGTCTAGGGAATCTGCCTTTTCGTGCAGTTCTATTTGAGCCAGAACCTGGTTTGTGAAACTCATAGACATAACAAAACTAGGGTGACCGGTCGCACAGCCTAAATTGACAAGCCGGCCCTCCGCTAAAATGAGGACGCTATTACCGTTAGGGAAAATGTATTCATCAACTTGAGGTTTGATGTTTCGTCTTTGGACGTCTGACATTTTTTCGAGACCAGACATGTCTATTTCGTTGTCGAAGTGACCAATGTTGCAGACGATGGCGTTGTGCTTC
>CAJWBN010000102.1 GCA_913020735.1 uncultured Acidimicrobiaceae bacterium | reverse complement strand
GAACCAAAGTAGAAACCGACCCTGCTCATCCTCGCCACGTTGTAACGGTAAGAGGTATGGGCTACAAACTTCAGGCGTAGCCATGAAGGTCCGCGGCCTGCTTTGGCGACGCCTGCCGCTACGAACGCGGGTAATAGGCGCATTCACCTTAGGAGCCGCTATTGCAGCATTGGTCTTGGTTGTTATTACTTACGGGTTGTCTAGGCAAAGCATGCTTCAACAACGCGAAGAGTCCTCCCAACGCCAATTTTTTGCGAATGCTCGTCAGGTGCAGAGTTCCCTCCGCGCCGAAAACCCAGACTTAACACAACTATTAGAGTCCCTCCCCAGCCTCAGCGGAAGCCGCTCTATCGTTCGAACAGGAGACGAAACCTGGGTTTCTCTTTCGCTTACCCCAAGAGATGTTCCAACTCCGCTGGTCACCTCTGTACTCGAGTTTCCTGAAGCTAAGACCATGAGGTACCGGCTGGACGACAAGCCAGTTCTAGCTTTTGGTCTTCAGCTTCAACCAAGCACAGCTTCAGCCTTTAGCGAAGTCGCATATTTCGAGGTAGTTCCCCTTACAGAGGTGGAGAACACTCTAGAAAGTCTGGCTTTAATTCTTTTAGTTGGTGGTGCCCTAACTGTCCTCGTTGGGGTTGGTATCGGCTTATGGGCAAGCGGTGGACTTCTCCGACCTCTGACAGATATTTCAGATGCCGCCACGTCAATCGCACACGGGCGTTTTGATACAAGGCTTGACGAGGTGAAGGATCCTGACCTTGATGCTCTGGTTACGTCATTTAACGAGATGGCTGCAGCTATGGAAACCCGGATCACCCGAGATGCGCGATTCTCCTCCGATGTAAGTCATGAACTTAGATCCCCATTGATGACTCTCCGCGCCTCCATCGACGTTATGCAACATCGGCGCGAAGAACTTTCAGAACGCACTCAACAGGCTTTAGATCTACTCAATGACGAAGTGCTTCGGTTCGAAAACCTAGTCCAAGACCTCCTCGACCTTTCTCGTTCAGATTCAGGTCCCATGGAGAACGACTTGGTAAATATCGAGGAGCTAGTGAAAGCCACCTTGGCATTATCAGATGGCCGGATCGAACTCGAGATCGCTAATAGCGCCCAGGGCGGATTGGTCATGGGAGACAAACGGCGCTTAGCTCAGGTTCTCGACAACTTGTTACGAAATGCAGAAAAATACGGGAACGGTGCTACCCGAATAACTGTTAGCTCCACAGGAACAGACATTGAGATAGCGGTCGAAGATGACGGACCAGGAGTAGCCCCATCTGAGCGGGAGCTAATTTTCGAGCGATTCACCCGCGGTGCAGCGGCGCGCAAACGCGGAACTGGAGATGGGGCCGGCCTGGGATTGGCCCTAGTTGATGAACACGCGCGCCGCCATGGAGGGTCAGCCCATGTTGAAGGCAGAGAAGGTCAATCTGGAGCGCGCTTCGTCGTTTCACTGCCTAAGGCCGGTCACCGATGAGAGCGATGACTGCGCTCCGCCTTTTTTGTCTCCAATTGGCTTTGGTCGCACTCGCCGGATGCGGACTGAGCTCCGATACTCAACCGACATCGCTACCTGTTCCCGATGATGTTTTCCCTTCTGGAACCCCAGGGAATAACGAAGTTCGACCTTCTTCCGACTTCACAATTCATCCTGTCTATTTCTTCAAGGATGGCTTGCTTACCGAAATCCAACGCCCTCTTCCGTCCCCTGTGTTTCTTGACGCACCACTGAACAACCTTCTGGAAGGCCCGACTGAGACCGAAGCTGAAGGTGGCTTTGCCTCTGCAATTCCAGCCGGAACTGCAATAGTCGACGTGGCTTTACTTAGGAATAACACCATCTCGATCCATCTGAACCAAACCTTCTTCGAGATAGAAGGAGAGCAGCGCATTAGAGCTTCGGCGCAGTTAGTTCTAACCGCATTAGGACTAGTTAGCGATACCCAAGGAGTGGTCTTCTTTCTTGAAGGTAGGCCCGTTCAGCTTCCCGATGGACAAGGACTCATCGAAGAAGTTCCAGAGGGGCGATCGCCTTCACCTCTAACCGTCGACGATTATTTGTCCTTGGCTCCGCCATCTCAGTAGACCACGCCATCAACTTGTTCTAATTATCCCCTACGACGCCGAATCTGACTTAGTCCTCTGAAACTGGCTACCAGCATCAACATGGCCGGAAAAACCTCAAGACGGCCGAATAGCATTAACGACATAAGAACTACTCGCCCGATACGAGGAAAGACAAGGAAGTTGCTGGTTGGTCCCGCTTCGCCCAAAGCAGGACCAGCATTTCCTAATGCAGACACAGAACCGCTGAATGCAGTTACTGGGTCGACGCCTAACCCAGCAAGAGTTATGCCCCCAATGACTACGAGACCTAAGTACAAGAGGACAAATCCCACAACCTTGGCAGCGACCTGCTCTTCAATCGTCGTTCGGCCCATCCGGATAGGGATGATCGCCTTAGGATGCCTAGCCCTTAGGAGCTCTCGAAACGCATACCGAAAGACCACTTGCAACCGCAGCACCTTCATTCCACCTGCAGTTGAACCACTCATCCCACCAACGAGCATCAAGACCAGAAGCGCCACCTGCGCAGATGGCATCCATGCGATGTAATCCGAGGTTCCGAAACCGGTGCTAGTACCTAAAGAAACCGCATAAAAGAGGGAATCTCTTAGGTTGTCTACCCAATCAAGCTCTCCGGTGTTGACCAACACCAGCAACACAAATGCGCTGAAAATCATCCACAAATACCATCTGATTTCCGACACTCTTCTATATGCGCCTAGCCCCGCAGTCGCTGCATGCCAATGAGTTGAGAAACTGGCCCCGCAATACAACATGCCGACAATGAGAACAGCCTCTACCAAGAAAGACTCAAAGTGAGCGATCGAGTCCCCATAGGTCGAATATCCGCCTGTTGCAACAGTTGTAAACGCATGAGTCACCGCATCGAAAATTGACATTCCGGCAAAGAGGAGAGCCACTGATATGAGACCCGTGAGCAGCCCGTAGAGCAGCCACAGCCGTCTAGCCGTATCTCGTACTTTCAGGGAGAGCCGATCAGCAGTAGGGCCAGGCGATTCACTGGCAATTAACTCAAGACCACCTATCCCAAGAGCAGGAAGGACGGCTACCGCTAGCACGATCAGACCCATTCCGCCGAACCATTGGATCATGCTTCGGAAAAACAACAAACCTTGTGGGACCGAAGTGAAATCGGACAAAATTGTTGACCCGGTGCAAGTGAAACCTGAGATTGACTCAAATAACGCATCGTCAAACCTGACCCAAGGAATGACTCCAGTTAGCAAAAACGGCAATGCCCCAGCAACTGAAACAGCGACCCAGCTCCAAGCAACCGAGGCAAACGCCAAAGCAGAGTCTGCTGTGGGAGAAACTGTTGATCCATAGAACAGAGCACATCCGATTGATGCAGTTATCAATGCCGACACCAGAAGGTCGAACCCTGCGCCCCCACCGTCTACTGCGGCCACAACAGAAGAGATCAACATTGCTCCCGCAATGGCTAATAAGGCAGCTCCAGAGACGCGAACCGGGGTGACTGCTACTTTCCTCAACGGACTATCTCGTCGCGTTTCGTAAGTCTCCAGCGCCGAATTGTCCGTTGCGTCGGTTCCCCTATTCCGCCCATGGCGACTAAGACCGGAGTTATCGAGATTCTTCCGACAAGCATCAGAAAGGTCGCTGAGAGATGTCCAAGCGCACCTAGCGAATTGAGATGCCCTAGCGGCCAAGCATCACCAAATGCGAAGCCGACATTAGAAAGAGACGAGACTGCGAATGTGAAGGCACCTTCTACCCCGAGCCCATCAGCAGCGAACAGAAGCACGACTGGAACGAGAATCATCGTTGCTAGGAATAACTCCCCGATGATCCGGGCTAATGCCGTTTCGCCAATCGATGAGCGGCCCAAATGAATTTTGCCAACTGCACTCCGATGAATACTTTTCGTTAGCTCCCGCCTGATGTACTGACCTAAGACCATGAACCTCATTACTTTGAAACCACCGGCCACTGAGGCTGACATTCCGCCAACCACCATCAAAACCAGCAGCAACGCTTCCCCACCAAACGGCACAGTTCCGAGACCGCTTGAGAGATAACCCGTAGTGGAGATCGCTGAAGTAGTTGCAAAAATCGCATGTCTCGTACTCGCCAATGTGGGCCATTCACCCGACCAGGCCAAGATCGCCACCACAACAACCAAGACCATTCCTATATAAACGCGAAATTCGATGCTGCGAATGAACCGGTGTAAATCCGCTCTACGCATGGCCCTAAACATCAAAGGCAAACTGGTCCCAGCAACCAACATGCCTAAGATCGCCACCCATTCAATGGCCCCTGACTGGAAAGAGCCAATCGACCCAGAGCGTGTAGAAAAACCACCGGAGGAAAGTGTCGTTAGAGCGTGGATCACGCTATCCATCCAGGGCATACCAGCTAGGAGATACGCCATGGCGAACAAGCCCGTCAGGCCGACATAAACGCTCATCAATCTGGCCATAGTTGAACCGCTCCGGGGAGCGAGGCGTCGAGCAGACCTTGTGGAGACGCCGCCGTCAGCGTCTAAGCCCCCCACTCCAAGGTGCGGCAAGACTCGCACTAAAACCACGATCATCGCGGCAGCCGATAACCACTGACCTAGAGCTCGAAACGAGATCATCCCTAACGAGAGAGACTCTGCGTCAACAGTTGTTGCGTTCGTTCCAGTGATAGTGGCAGCAGCTTCCACCAATGCAACATCGACAGCAATAGAGGTGCCCGTAGCTAGATGAGCAAATGTGACGGCGCTTAACGCAGCGAGCGCACCACTGACTACCGCGACAAAGAGTCGAGAAATAGGCAGTTCCGACGGGAAGCGGCCGAAACGAACCACTACTAGGCCTGCTATTTCAACTATCACCCCGGAGACAAGAAGCGGAAAGTAGTCGGGTCCGCCGTCTAAGAAATCAACAGCGGCACAAAGAAAGAATACGGGCGCAGTGAGAACCCACACTGCCCCAACGGTGACCCCAGAGGCAGATTCTAGTTTCCCTTTACAAAGACGCTGTATAAACGAGCCAGATCCCGCCAGTACCTTGGCGGTCAAGCGATGTAGGAGCGCCGGGGCGGAGGCCCTTACCGGAGGCCTCGGGGTCACCCGAAGGCCTGCTTCACCTCATCCACCAGATGGGGCTTCGCGAAGACAATCACATGATCTCGAGCTCTTAGAACACTTCGACCTCGCGCTATGTGGGCATTTCCGTCGCGGACAATGGCAGCAAGCAGAACATTCCCAGATAAACCGAGATCCTTTACTGCTACACCGTCAGCCCGAGCCTCAGGTGACACTTCGAATTCGACCACTTCAACATCGCCTTCTAAGAAAGTCGCGACGGCTGCAACATCACCGCGTACATATCTCAAAACACTATTTGCGCTAGCTGTGCGGGGTGACAGGGCTGCGTCAATACCCACTTGCTCCAAAAGCGGCAGGAGGCTGAGTCTGTGAACGACGGCGATTGTTTCTGGAGCTCCCATAGATTTCGCATAGAGACAAGCAAGAACATTCGCATCGTCTTGTCCCGTGGATGCAACGACTGCATCAAAATCACCGACACGTTCTGACGAGAGCAGATCGGTGTCAGTGATATCTCCCTCGAAAACAAGACATCCGGGTAATTTCTCCGCCAGGGACTCACACCGTTGTTTATCCTGCTCAACTATGGCGACTTCTACACCTCTGTCATTAAGCCGCTGAGCCAGTAATTCAGCAGTCCGACCGCCGCCCAATAACATGACGCGTTTTACTTCTGTTTTTTGGAGCCCTAACAAGGACATCAACTCGCGACGTCCCTTACGGCGACAGACAACTCGAAGTAAATCGTGCGCTTGGAGAACCATGTCTTCGCGCACTACATGACTTTCTCCGTCACGAATTATTTCTCCGAAGATGAAATCCCATTCTGGTTCGTATGCCGTACCGATTTCACCGACCGACCGGCCCACGACAGGTGCAGTATCAGAGAGCCGGGCACCGACAAGTAGCACCTCTCCCCCGGCCATCTCAAACAAATTTCTTGCCCCCTGATAGAGCAATAACTCTTGGATCGCCACAGCAGTTTGCTCGTCTGGATCAAGAACTAGGTCAACCCCCATTGCTTCACGAATTTTCCGGCCAGCCGGACCTCGGAGTTCACGATCGTCAATTCTCGCGATCGTCGATAGTGGTTCTTCCCCGCGTGCTTGTCGCGCCTGGAGGCAAACAAGGAGATTCGTTTTGTAGCTCTGAGTAACAGCAACCAGCACTTCAGCCTTTTCAACTTCAGCTTCTTGCAGAGTGCTCGGGTTAGTCGCGTCTCCAACCACAGTCAGAATGTCATTGTCCCTCTCGATCCTCATCAGGGGATCCCTTAGCTCGTCGACAACGACCACGTCGTTACCTTCGCGGGATAGCCGTGCCGCTACGTAGCTGCCGACTTCTCCAGCGCCGACCACGAGGATTCTCACAACACCAACGGTACCGCCCAAGTCGAGAAGTTAGAACCTGTATCGCCCAGCTAATTACTAGTGAGACGCGAACGCTAAGTTGTCGTCATGGCGATAGTGGTTTCCATAGACGCAGGAACGACGGGTGTTAGGTCTTTCGCTATCAACGAGCAAGGCCAGCAGATAGCCCTTTCATATAAAGAGTTCACCCAGCACTTTCCGCGACCAGGGTGGGTGGAACATGACCCAAATGAGATCTGGGAGTCGGTCCAGTTCACTCTTTCAGAACTCAAAGGATCCATTTCCGAACCTGTCGCTGCTATTGGCATAACCGATCAACGTGAAACGGTGCTGGCTTGGAGTCTTAGCTCGGGCGATCCTATTTGCAATGCGATTGTTTGGCAGGATCGACGGACCTCTAACCGATGTGACGAGCTTTTAGAAACCGGATATCTCGATCAGATCCGCCACACAACGGGGTTAGTAATTGACCCGTATTTCACTGGCACAAAAATTGAGTGGCTGATCAAAAACGGGATTGTAGAGCTAGGTCCAGACTTAGCATTTGGGACCATTGATAGTTGGATCATTTGGAAGTTAACAGGTGGCTCAAACTACGTAACTGATGTGAGTAACGCATCAAGAACTCTCCTTTACGACATTCGCAATGGGTCCTGGTCGTCGGAGCTTTGCCAACTCTTCGGGGTTCCCGAGTCAAGTTTGCCTGAGGTACTTCCCTCTTCAGGTCGCTTCGGCCTTACATCTCAAACAACCGCCCTGGGCGCAGGCATCCCAATTAGTGGTGTCGCCGGTGATCAGCAGTCTGCATTATTTGGTCAAGCATGCCTTAAACCTGGCATGACTAAAAATACCTACGGAACTGGATCTTTCGTGCTGATGAACGCAGGACCAAAGTGTCCTGAGCCCGTTGACGGTTTACTCACCACAGTGGCTTGGGATTTAGGCAACGGGCCAACTTACGCTTTAGAAGGGTCAGTCTTTGTTACCGGAGCGGCTATCCAATGGCTGCGCGACGGATTGGGAATCATTAACGAAGCTTCGGAGATCGGCGACCTAGCAGCTTCGGTTGAAGACACCGGAGGCGTGTTCTTTGTGCCGGCGTTCGCTGGTTTAGGAAGTCCTTGGTGGGATTCTCGTGCTCGTGGCACCATCGTGGGTTTAACCGGGGGAACTGGGCGTGGTCACCTCGCGCGCGCTGTAGTTGAAGCTATTGCGTTTCAGACTCGAGACGTCGTCGAAGCCATGTCAAATGCAGGTGGTACGCCGGTTCAAGAAATGCGCGTCGATGGCGGGGCGTCTGTAATGGATTTATTACTCCAAATTCAAGCCGATCAATTAGGGGTTCGAGTAGCTCGCCCTGTGGTCACTGAAACGACCGCATTAGGAGCGGCTATGCTCGCCGGCCTGGCTGAAGGGGTGTGGAACAAACCAGAAGAGATCAGTGCCGCTTGGCAGCTAGACAGAGCATTTGATCCCCGGGATAACCGAAGCGCTTGCGACTTTACGCACAGCAATTGGCGAAGAGCAGTGGAGAGATCACGCAACTGGGCAGTGGACTGACCGCTATTTCAGCAAAGTCGCTCGAGCCCGGTACCCAGTTGAGTTACGGCTTGCCGTATACGGTGCTCATTTTCTACCAAGGCGAATCGAACGTAACCTTCGCCACCTGGCCCGAAACCAACTCCAGGCGACAAAGCCACATTTGTTTCCTCAACAAGATGTTTACAGAAACCGACTGAACCCATTTCACGATAAGGCTCCGGAATAGGCGCCCAGACAAACATGGTCCCTTTGGGTGGTTCAATCTCCCAACCAATGCGTGAAAGCCCTCGAATAAG
>CAJWBN010000101.1 GCA_913020735.1 uncultured Acidimicrobiaceae bacterium | reverse complement strand
CGACCCCTCTCGCGATCGACACCCCGAAGGCTCTGCAGAAGGCGCCCCCGCCGGTGATCCCTGCAGAACTGGTCGAATGGGCCCGCACTGCGAAAGTGCCGGAGTTTGCGGAGGTGCTGCATCGCTGTGACTTGCACACGGTGGCCGAGGTCGCGGCTCTGCATGACACCGACATCGAGTCGCTCTTCGTCGCGGAGAATGTCATGCCCGGCACCCGTGCGCGCTTCCGCCTCGCAATTACGGGGCTGCGCATGGCGAACGGCGGCAATGTGTGCGGGTCGGCGGGGACCGATTTCACCCCGACCGGGTGCCTCGCGACCTGCACGATGCCGACGGTAACTGGTTACGATATTACTGGTGTTTCCGGGACGTTGACGATTAGGTCTTCCCCGTTCTTTCCGTGCTTCTTCTTGCCCTGACCATGTGACCCGTCGTCACCTCTTCGGAACGGAAAGTCCTTGAACGCCAAAAGCGATGAAACGTTGCGGTCGGCCACCAACCATACGTCGCCCCCTGTTCCCCCATCGCCGCCGTCGGGTCCTCCACGCGAAACGTGAGCTTCGCGCCGGAATGAGACACATCCCGCGCCTCCATCTCCGCCCTTAGCGTGAAGATTGCATTCGTCAACGAAACCAGACATACCGTCCGAGGATACGGGTCTATTGACGCTTCACTGAAACGGAAATAGAACTCGTGGCCAGATTTTCAGTGAACTTGGAGCTTCGAAGGAAATATTTGGTCAGTCTGCGACGACGTCAACCAGTCGTCTTCCTTTGCGATATCCGAACTCAACGACTCCATCGCTGGTGGCAAAAAGAGTGTCGTCTTTGCCGATACCCACATTGCGTCCTGGGTGGAACTTTGTTCCACGCTGGCGGACAATGATGCCTCCGGCGTGAATGGTTTGCCCAGCGAAAACCTTTACGCCAAGTCGCTGTGCGTTGGAATCGCGACCGTTCTTTGTAGAGCCGCCACCTTTGGTCTTCGACATCTCAGCCCCTCGCTATTCCGGTTATCTCGATGGTTGTATATCGCTGACGATGTCCCCACCGACGGCGATTATTAGTCTTGTTCTTGTAAGTGAATCCGCGAATTTTTTCGCCTTTTACTTCTCCAACTACGCGAGCGGTAACCGATGATCCGGCAAGCTCATCGCTAGTTGACATTACTGAGTCGTCATCGACCAGCAAAATAGGGCTGAAGGAAACCTCTGAGCCTTCGTCGGCGTGGAGAAGTTCAACGTTGAGAACTTGACCGGTTTCAACTTTTTCTTGTTTGCCGCCAGTGGCAATTACTGCGTACATAAGATCCTTCATGCTATCGGGTGTCTCGTTCCTCACAAACCGTTGACGCAGATGATCAGACTTTGAACACCGACTGGTGGAGTTCAACTCCACGGCCGGCGCAATGCTCGCAGGCATCGCTGACCGACTCTAAGAGACCTTCACCTGTTCTTCTTCGAGTCATTTCAACAAGTCCTAGCTCAGAGATACCCGATACTTGGGTTCTCGTTTTGTCTCTAGCGAGTGCCTTTTCGAAACTACTTACGACTTCATCTCGGTTCTTTTTTATTTCCATATCGATGAAGTCGATGACGATGATTCCCCCTATATCTCGTAACCGGAGTTGTTTGGCTATCTCTTCTGCCGCTTCCAGGTTGTTGCGAAACACAGTTTCTTCCAAGTTCGACTTACCGACATTCTTGCCAGTGTTTACGTCGATAACTGTGAGTGCCTCAGTGTGGTC
Organism: uncultured Acidimicrobiaceae bacterium; assembly: GCA_913020735.1. GTDB lineage: Bacteria > Actinomycetota > Acidimicrobiia > Acidimicrobiales > Poriferisodalaceae > MedAcidi-G3. The sequence goes on along the minus strand of CAJWBN010000101.1, from coordinate 6,724 downwards.
AATGACGAGCGATCCGCCAGATGGAAGCCAGACCTTTTGATCCACTGCTTTTCGTAGTTGTTCAGCGACGTGATACCGCTCAAATAGAGGAAGTGACTCGGTTTTGGAGTCATGGAACTCAATTCGGTCTGCCAGCGCCGGAGTTACCGTTTCCATATAACCCTTGACTTGTTGATAGAGGGCAGGGTCATCGATGATCACGCCGCGGTAGTCCCGATTGAATTCTTCACGAATAACTCTTACGACTAGTTCAGGTTCGCGAAATAGCAGGCTCGGTGCTTTTGCTTTTTTAGCTAACTCGTTGATCTGCTTCCACTGGTCCAGAAGGCGACGAACATCGCGTTCTATTTCCTCTGCGGTGACATCTTGAGCCGCAGTTCGAACGATCACACCATGTTCGGATGGTTTAACTTTGTCGAGGATATTGCGGAGCCGGCGTCGTTCCTTGTCGTTAAGCCTTTTCGAAATCCCGTACGTGTCACTGTTGGGGACCAGAACCACAAATCGGCCTGGAAGGCTTACTTCAGTTGAAAGCCGAGCTCCTTTGTGAGCAATTGGGTTTTTTGTTACTTGACACAATATTGATTGTTGTGCGGAGAGAAGATCTTCGATTCGAGCGTCGTCTTTTCTGCGACCAAGACGACTCCTCGGCTTTTTGGGCTTCGGTGCGGGCGGCTGCGATTTGTCTCCATCAAGATCATCGCGCTCATAGGTGACATCACCTCGGTATAAGACAGCGTTCTTTGGTGTGGCTATGTCCACAAATGCCGCCTCCATCCCAGGGAGAACGTTTTGGACCTTGCCTAGATAAATGTTTCCATGGATCTCACTTACATCATCTGACGGTCGGCTTACATAATGTTCGATAAGGGATCGGCCTTCGAGTACTGCTATGTGAGTAACTCCTTCATGGGCGTGGACCAACATTTGGTATCGCCCTACAGGGCGCCCTTTTCGCTCTCTTCCGCGCCGTCGTTCAAGCTGTTCGCTGTCGAGCGTCACAGGCCCCTCATCAAGGATCGCTTCGACGGGCTGTCCGACTTGTTGTTTGTTGTCTGGTTTAACAGTTCCGCTTCGGCCTTTGCCTCCTCTTCGCCGGCGCTTGCGCGCTGGTTTCGATGCCGATTCTTCATTATCGACACTTGGGGCAGCCTTATTCGAGGGGGTGCGCGTGTCACCTACTTGCGGCTTGGAAGGCTTTGCCGGACGGGAACGTCCTTGTTGTTTCGGGCCGTTATCTGAGGTCGGCGACCCGAGTGACCGCGCTCTCGTCCTTTTCGGGCGATCGGAGGTTGGGGCGGCTGGCTTTTTGCTGGTTCCGGAAAGTGTTCGGGTTCGGCTCCGAGGCGAAGTTTCAGCTGTCGAGCTGGGTTCTGTTGGGGCTTCCGTTTCAGCATTGGCGCCAATTGTTCTGCGCCTACGCACGGGACTATTTTCGGCGTTCTTATCTGGCGTTTCTGCCTGATTATCTTGGTTCATGTTGTGTATTCCTTAAGTTGTGGTGATGTTGAGGGCAGCAACGGTTCTTGTCGTTGGCCTTCATGTTCGATCCATTGGTGGGTGCGGCGAGCAATTCCCATTTCGGCTCCGGGGGCAAGCACGTCCACAAGCTCGCTCGGGCGGATAACCCTGGGTTTAGCTGAAAGTTCCGCTATGACGACTGGTCCTCGTTCTGATTGTCCGTCAAACCGGAGGTCGTGTATGCCGTAACGAATATCTTCGCGCACTAATTTGTTTTTTTTCTTACGTTCGGTCTCTATCTCTGAGCTTTGGAGGGTTCTTTCGATGGCCTCTTCAACGCTGTTTGCGTCAGCTCCGGGTATGTCGAATCTCCAACCACAACTGATAACAGTTTCCTGGAGGGAGTTGCCGCCTTTGGGTTCTAGGGTTAGCGCGACCACATCGAATCCGGCTGGTAGCGCTTGGCTGAGAGCTTCTTGCATTTCTTGTTCGTTATATGACTTTCCTTCGCCCCACCCCGTACAGGCGATATATCCGTCCTCAATAGACTCCGGATTTAATGGCACATCTAGGTATTCAGCTACTGACTCATAGCAGGTAGGCAGCGCTAGTCCGAAGCTCATACGAACTCGAGGTGAGAATCCTTCGCTGTAGGTAAAAGGGACACCGCAACGCCTGAGACCTCGTTCTACGATTCGTGCGACGTCGCGATGTCCTACGAAACGCACTTTGCCTAATTTCGAGAAACGAATTCTTAGCCGCATGGATGGCCCCCACCTATCAAGGTGGGAGCTACACGTTGACCCGTGGAGATTCGCATTACTGCGTTCCTCCAACAGTCGCCCTTGGGCGAAGTTCAACCGGCACGATATGGCCGATAGTTAGGTCTTGGCCGGTCCCTTGACTCCCACCATTTGGTGGAATTGGAGATGCAACCACGTGTTCGATCCCATATTCGGTGCAAGCCCCGCAGTCGTAACAGGGGGTCCATCGGCAGTCTTCTAGGCCGAAGCCGGCCAACGCGTCTTGCCAATCTTGCCAAAGAAAGTCTTTGTGTAGTCCTGCGTGGATATGGTCCCACGGCAAAGTTTCGTTCTCGTCTCGATGTCGGTGGACGTACCATCCGATATCTAAGTTTGAAGCAGCCATGGCTTGCTCCCATAGAGTCAGATCGAAGTGTTCACTCCACTCTTGGAATGTTCCCCCATGTCGCCATACATGTTCGATGACTCGTCCGATGCGGCGATCCCCTCGACTCGTAATACCTTCGGCGGTTGATGCTTCGGGAGAGTGCCATTTGAGCTGAACTCGTTTGTTGCCTTTCAGCCTCCTGCGAAGCAGCTCCACTTTTCGTCTCAGTTCCTCAGGTTCGTTTTGACCAAACCATTGGAAGGGTGTGTGGGGTTTGGGTACGAAACCACCAAGAGAGACCGTTACCGATGCTTTCTTGGTGTACTGCTGGCCTATGGCTACACAGTTTTCTGCGAGATCAGCTATGGCGAGTGTGTCTTCGTCCATTTCTGAGGGTAAGCCAGTCAGGAAGTAGAGCTTCATTCGATGCCAGCCTTGGCTGTAGGCAGATCGAACGGCTTCGTACAGGTCTTCTTCGGTGACGAGTTTGTTAATGATTTGTCTCATACGCCATGAACCAGCTTCGGGGGCGAATGTCAAACCAGTTCGCCGGGCTCGTGACACTTGTGCTGCTACTCCGACTGTGAATGCGTCGACTCGAAGACTGGGCAGGGAGATGCTTACTCTTCCGCATGTACCTGGTTCGTCGATTGTTTCGGCTACTACTTCTTCAATGTCGCTGAAGTCAGCAGTGGACAAAGAAGTAAGGCTTACTTCGTCGTAACCAGTTCTTTCTAGTCCTTTCGAAACCATTTCACGGACCTGGCTAGCTGGTCGTTCTCGAACAGGTCGGGTGATCATGCCGGCTTGACAGAAACGACATCCTCGTGTGCAGCCACGAAAGATTTCGACGTTGAGACGGTCGTGCACTACTTCTGTAAGAGGAACTAGCTGACTGCGCGGATAGGGCCAGTCCGCTAAGTCTGCGACAGTGCGTTTTTCGATGCTGGCAGGCAAATCAACGTCTGTGGGTTCGATGCTCACAAGGTCGGGACCGTCATAGGTCACCTCGTACATTGACGGCACGTAGACGCCTGGGATTTGAGCTAAGGCCTTTAAGACAGTTGGTCGGCTTCCAGCGGGTTTCCCTGTCTGACGCCATTCGTCTACTGCGGTAGTGATGTCTGCGATTACCTCTTCGCCATCACCCATTACGAAAAAGTCGACGAAATCTGCGAGTGGTTCAGGGTTGTAGGCGCAGTGACCTCCGGCTCCGATCAGCGCGTCTGCATCGTCTCGTTCGTCTGCTCTGACTGCTAGTCCTGCAAGGTCTATGCAGTTCAGCACGTTGGTGAAGACGAGCTCTGCGGAAAGATTGAAAGCGAGGATGTCAAATTCAGCTGCTGGTCTATGGGTGTCAACCGAAAAGAGCGGAATCTGCGCTGAACGCATCTGCTCTTCCATGTCAGTCCAGGGCGCGTAGGAACGTTCTGCGAAGGCATCTGGCCGCTCATTCAGCAACTCGTACAGAATCTGCAAACCTTGGTTGGGTAATCCGATTTCGTATGTGTCGGGGTACGTCAGAAGCCACGATGTGGCGTCAGGCTTGTAGATGTTTGTGCGGGCTCCATCCTCGCAGCCGATGTAGCGGGCGGGCTTTTCCACCCTAGGGAGGAGAGGCTCGAGCCGTGGCCACAGCGAGGTCATTTGAGGCCCAATTCTACCGTTACGAAGCGAGGTTTCCAGATCATGTGCCTCTTTATTGAACAGGTCATGCTATGTGCCGTCGTGCGCTGATGTTGATTACCAGCCCAATAAGGCCGAACGCTACGACGGTTGACGAGCCACCGTGGCTTAGAAACGGAAGCGGAATTCCTGTAATTGGCATGATGCCCATAGTCATTCCTATGTTTTGGAATATTTGGAAGGTAAGCATCGATAACGCTCCAACGCACACGAAAGTTCCGAATAGGTCGTTTGAGGATCTCGTAATGAACCAGATTCGGGCCAGTAAATAGGCGTATAGGAGCAGTAAGGCACTGACGCCTATGAACCCAAATTCTTCTCCAAGGGCAGTGAAAATAAAGTCGGTCTCTTGTTCGGGTACGAGGTTGAGGTTGGTTTGGGTTCCTTGCAACCACCCTTGTCCCCTGATGCCTCCAGCGCCTATTGCGATCTGTGATTGATTGATGTTGTAAGAAGCTCCTTGTAGATCAAATTCTGGGTCAAGGAAGGCAGTTAGTCGTTGTTCTTGTGTCTGACGCAGTAATGCAGGGCCTCCTAGGTTGTCGCTGTTAAACACACCCACAATCACGATGATGCCGATGACAGTTGTGACGGCTATGTGTTTGATTTGAGCTCCGGAAACCAATAAAACTCCCATGCCGATTGCGACGAAGACCAGCATGGTGCCGAGGTCGGGTTGAAGATAGATCAGGCCAAGAGGAACCGCCAACATGAGGTAGGCGTTCGAAAGGGTCACTAACCGAAGATGCCCCTCTTGGTTAGCAACAAAGGCTGCTAGCGCTACAACGACCGCTACTTTGGCGAACTCGGCAGGTTGTATTTGGAAAGTGAGGCCGGGAAGTTCGTACCAAGCTCGGGCTCCGTTGCGCTCCACTCCAAAGAAGAGAACTCCTACCAGTGCCAGCATTACTAACAAATAGGCTTGATTAGCGAAGTCGCGGTAAAGCCTGTAATCCAAAAAAGTCGCTGCCACCATCACTAAGACACCTAGAACAACGAAAAGGATCTGTCGTTTCGCATAGGTGGCCGGGTCTTGACCATTGAATTCCAGAACTCGCCATGTGGAGGAGTAATTCAATGCCACGCCAATTGCCGAGAGGACAATGGCTACTAAACCCAACGAGTAGTCGGCATACCGAAGCGGAGATCGCAGTTCTTTACGGAGCGGCAAGTTCATGGATCACGCTCCTCTAGGTCTGGCACTCCGTCACCGTCAACGTCTTCGGGGCTATTGGCTCTTGGCACTTGAATGCCCCAAGGGCAACCTTCCGGCACGTAGCTGGTGAACGCTTCGTATCCCCGCAGCGATTCTGGAATTTCTGGACATTCAGGTTGTGGCGCTATGAAAGCGACTTGCGGGTCTGGCCATCTTTGCTCGTAAGCGCGCAGGGCCTCAAAGATCTTTCTTGCTACGGGTGCTGCCGCTTCACCGCCGAAGCCGGCTTCTTCCATGACAACAGCGACGACGTATCGAGGGTCATGTCGAGGGGCCCATGCTACGAATACCGCGGAGTCTTCCTTCTTGCGTTGCAGAACTGGATTTCTACCCTCTGCCTGTGCTGTTCCTGTCTTGCCTGCTATGGCATATCCCGAACTGTCGTAACCTTCGAAGGCTCGCCAGGCTGTGCCACGGCGAGCTTGACTCGTTACACCGTGTAAACCTTCTCGCACGACTCCTGAACCCTCAGGGAATTCAGCTAGCCGTTGTATTCGCGGCTCAAAGTCAACGACTGAGGAGCCGAATTGCGTCTCGGTTCGAGCGACCACACTCTCTACGATGTTGGGGCTGAATAGGGTGCCGCCGTTAGCGAAGGTTGCATATGCATTGGCAAGTTGTATGGGGGTGACTGAGACGAAGCCTTGACCAATGCCAGTGTTGATGTTGTCTCCGGGACGCCACTGGACGCTTTCGCCGTAGGGGTTGTATGCCTCAGGATTAGCTTCAAATAGCGCCTTTTTAATTTCTTCGTCACCAATGCGACCGCTTTTTTCAAACGGGAGTTGGACTCCTGTTTGACTTCCAAAACCGAGGAGTTGGGCCATATCTTGAATCGCCCACTGTTCTTCACCGCGAATCCAATACAGGTCGTGTGCGACTTTGTAGAAGTACGCGTCGCTTGAACGGGTTATCGCTGACGAAAGGTCAACGACTCCCAACGGCGCTTTGTCTGCGTTGTAGAACGTGCATCGGCCAGTGCAACCATATTTATCGGGGATCTTGAAGTAGCCAACGTCGTAATACGCGGTTCTTGGCGAGATCAGTCGGGCTTCCAGACCGGCGAGGGCCGTAACTAGCTTAAAAACTGAGCCTGGAGAGTAAAGACCTTGTACTGCTCGGTTATTCAATGCTCCCGGGGCATACGGATTTTCGAAGACCGATTGATACTCAAGTGTGGTTATGCCACCTACCAGCCAATTGGGGTCATAGGTGGGGGGAGATGCCATG
>CAJWBN010000100.1 GCA_913020735.1 uncultured Acidimicrobiaceae bacterium | reverse complement strand
CGAAACGCTTGAAGCTCCCTTAGAGATTACGCGGTCACGGCCCCAATCATTAAAGGCTGCGACAAAACCCTCGACGTCGGCCATTCGAGTACTCAAAACAGTTCCATAACTCATTCGTGTTCCACCTTCGCTTGTCAGGCCCCGCCGGCCTGTTGCATCTTGTCTAGCAGAGAGGTCATATTCGCTGCTCAACGGTTGGCATCCAAGAAAGAGATTTGTCTCGCGACGTGCCCGGTGAACCTCAGAGAGGAAAATGGTCCTCGAACCGATCAGCGTTCACGTTTATAAATGTGTGCGCTACTCGATTCACCTAACGGTATAAGCCAAGTACTTCTAGACGGCCTCAAACAAATTGGAGAGACTCATCGTTATCGCCAACAAAGATGAAGCCATCGCAGCTACCTACCTTTGCCAGGTGTCAAAGTTGCGGACAGACGAGGCTTTTACCTTGGGTGCCCATTTTGCAATATTCGTTCATGTTCTCCGCATCGAGGACTGACTCAAGCGAAAGCGTGTGGCTGTAGGAACTGGCAAATGTGGTGGTTAATTCAGCTGCTACACGCGACCGCAGATTGTTGCTTCGTTCTGCACCTATTTTTGCTAAGAAATTAGGGAGCAGCCATCCAGCGACGCCCCATGCCATTCCGTAATTTCTTCGCAGAAGAGTTGGACCTCGATCTAGGCCACCGTAGATGTACAACTGCTTGTGAGTGGTCGATCCATACCGGCTGTATTCGTCACCGCTTAAGCTCGCTGCTACCTCCATGGCGTGAAGCAGTTCAGTGGTTAAGTCACCACCGCCAACCGCGTCAAAGCCAACTGTTGCTCCAGTTGCGGTGATGGCATCGACTAATTCGCTTCGAAAGTCCGGAGAACTGGAATTTACAACGTAGGTAGCTCCTTGCGATTTGAGAAGTTCTACGTGTTCTTCGCGTCGCACAATGTTGACTAACGCAATTTCATCGTCGATACATATTCGGTTGAGCATCTGACCTAGATTCGATGCGGCGGCGGTGTGGATGAGTGCCGAGTGACCTTCCATCCTCATGGTTTCGGTCATCCCTAAGGCCGTGAGCGGGTTCACGAAACAAGATGCTGCATCAACGGCTTTAGTGCCTTCTTGTAGAACTAAACAGTCCCGTGCTTTCGCTATGCGATGCGTGGCGTACATTCCGCCCGCGAGCACAGCAACAACTTGCCCCTGGAGTGCTTGGGCCTCTTCTTCACTTCCTGCGTCGATAACTATGCCGGCCCCTTCGTTTCCCACGGGCATGGCATGGTCAACACGGCCCGTGAGAGCATCGACTGCCCCATCAGGAAGCGAAAGAACAAGACCATTCTCTGATTTTGAAACAGTGGATGCGTCCGCGCCTGCCAAAAGGAGCCCTAGATCGCTGGGATTGATGGGCGATGCCTCCACCGCTATCAGTACTTCGTCCGGTCCAGGAGTCGGCACCTCGAATTCTTCGATACTCAACTGAACCGTCGATTGTGAAGTGACGGTCGAGGTCAGCCGTTTTCCGTTAGACATGTGCACCAATTCCTTTGATAATAAATAGATCTTATCGGAGTCATATTCCTTGACTTCCGCATATAAATCGGCCCGCGACTCTTAGAGCCGACCTAGCGGATAGAGGCGATCTAACGAACCTGTTTTCCGGTTTCAGCCTCAATCGCTTCTACCCGATCGGCGTAGGTCGAAAGCCCTTCTGGCTCCACCAAACGGTCAAGAGCGCAGCTCAATGTTGCTTCAATCCGCTCTGGCAAAAAACATTCGTAATCGTCGCACAACTGAAAGCCAACGGCGATCGAGACCTGCAAAGTTTCGGGAATATCATGACCCAATCGGATGACATCCGAAGTAACAGTTATTGGAAGCGATGCCCGGATGCGCCCCTTATAGACAGGTACTTCTTCGTCTATACCCAAAGTATTCATCGGTTCGCTAGCTGGCCATGACACATCACCAATTCGGATTCCGTCAGCTTCTACCTCAACCGAGAGCCGGGCAAATTGGTCCGGCGCGCCAGAAGCGTATGCATGCATCCCTTCGGGAATTTCGATATCGATGAGGAGTTGAGATACAACTTCCAATTGAAGCGCTGGCTCGCTGAGGCCGACACTCACATTGATTTGACCAGAAACATCGATGCTCTCGGCTTCGGAGTGAACTTCTATCTCTTGACCAAGGGCGCGAGCCAGCACCGAAGATCCCGAGGCTCGCCGCGCATGATGCTGATGAAAGTCCTTATCAGTAACAACCATGTTTGTGTCGACGTAATAAGTGCCTGGGTAAGGAATCCCATACCAGCGCATACTTTGACCTTCATCGGGCCTTATTAGCTGGTTCATTATTCCGAATTCTCGGATAACTGCCGAATCGTTATCAGACAACAGGGGAAAGCTGATGTCGTGCTTAGAAGCGAAGTCGGCGAGAATTTCTACGGGGTCATTGCTAATAGCAAAAACTGAGTACCCAGCTTCCTCAAGGGATTCTTTGATGCCCTGCAGTTGGACCAACTGCGTCATACACGGCGGTCACCAGAAAGCAGAACGATGGAAGACAACCACTCCCCCATTTGACCCAAGGGACTCTGCCACGTTGATGAGGTGGCCGTTCTGGTCCGGGAGAGCGATTGATGGAACGACCTCGCCAACCTCAGGGCCCGTATGAAAGCCTTCTTCGGGTTGCCTACGTGTTGCTCTCGTCAGTTCCTGCGGACTGTAAAAGCCAAATTCGTCGTAGTACTGATTTTCGGTTTGCGACACAGATGTTTCCTTACTCCGTTATCAGCTAGTGGGTGAATCCATCAATGAAATCGAAATATTCGATTTCGAAACCCGCGTCCGACGCCCAAGTTTTGAAGTCGTCAGATACAGGACCGAGCACGCATAGCCGCCCGCCGTCGGTGCGTTCAAGAACTTGGCCGACGAATTCCCCTTCTGCAAATCTGGCCCCATGGAAACTGCAGGCATCCGAGTCAATGAACGTCTCCAAAAAAGTGAACAATGTTTCGCTGTCATTCATGTAGACGTTGTATCTAAGCGTTCCAGGTTCACCGGAATCATTAAAAGAAACCATCTCTTTAGCAATTTCTCTTAGCTCCGTTGCCTTACCTGGGATCACATTTAACTCGTACGTTATTTGGATTTGATTCGTCACAGCTCCACCTTAAGTCGATCATTGTTCCGGCGCCTAGCGTAGGAGTTATTGAGCAGCCCTTGGCCTCAGTTGCTTCAGGCTAAGAATGTCCGGACTTTTAGACTTATCCAGACCTAAAGGCTGGTTCGATAGCTATTTCCGTTACTACGAAAACACAGCAAAGCTTGATGGCGACAGAAACGGTGAACCATGTAAGTCACTGCCAGGCGTTCCGCAGCGAACTCATTCGGCGAAGCATCGAAGCCATCACAGCTTTGCGCATCGGCGACTACTATGGGTCGCACTGTTCCTGTGTTTCAGTATTTCTGCCAAGGGTGAAATGACTATAGGTGTAAAGAATTTTTCGGCATTGATCTTGCTGTTTATGTTCGGTGTCGCGTGCGCTGGCGAGTCACAAAACATCGACCAGACTGCGACAGACACCACACCTGCAGAGATCTCGGATACCCAAGAAGTAACTGCAACAACTAGTGCGTCGATAGTTGAGTCGTTCTTCTCTATCGAAGCTCTTGCTGATGGTCAGCAAGTAGCTACGTCTTTCGAAGGTAAAGGCTCTTCTGACTTAGGGTCCCTTAGCGTTGCCGTGGACTATTCGCTTATCATCGCGTCTAATAACGGGCCGTTAAAGGTTTCCATCGAAGATAGCGATGGGAGCAGGGTTGTATACGAACGGCCGCCCGGTACCGGAGCTGGTAGCCATCAAACAGGTGAGTTAACGCGGGGGGACGTATCTATTAGCGTCCAGGCATCTGACCAGGTTTCTTGGCTAATTGTCGTAACTGGAGAGCTTGCACCAAAAGTTGAAAAATCAGAGAACGCAACCCAGGTTCAACAGAAAGCAGATACAGGCACATCTGGGCCAGGGTCCGGATACAACACTCTCTACATCGGTCACAGTTTCGGCACAGCATTTGCTGAACGTCTCGAAGACTTTGCAAATAATTCCGAGATTGTTGGACACTCCCAGAGCATCGTCTTTCGCGGCGGCAACACGAACGGGAACCCTGAGGGACTGTGGAATGACGAAGCAGCCAGAGCTGAAATACAGGCGATACTTGATCGGGGCGAGACCGATTTACTGATCATGATTTGCTGCCCTAATGACCCTCGTAACCCCGCCTCCTATTGGGGTATCCCGAAGTGGATTGATTACGCCTTGGCACAAAATCCTGAAACAAAATTTGGCCTTGCCTTGCCTTGGCTTGACTCGCCGAAGCAGTACTCAGACGCAGAAAGCTTCGCAAACACTTGGAACATGTTGCACGAAAGACTGTGGCTTACAGTCATTGCAAATATGCGGGAGCGTTACCCCGGTACAGAGTTCCTTGACATCCCTCATGGTGCCGCTGCCGTTGAACTTCGAAATCAGTTTGAAGCAGGAACGCTCAGTGACGTATCTGCGCTCGTAGGGAACGAAGGGGCTGCGCTCTTCAGGGACGACCAAGGGCACCCAGATAACATCTTGCAAGACCTAGGAACCCTAATTTGGCTTGGGTTGATCTACGACGTTGACCTATCGATTCACCCAACAGGAGATCCTGGCAACAGAATCTCGCGCTACGAAACTGACCTCAGGGAAATAGCGCAGTCAATCGTTACCAAAGAACGCGAGCGATGAACACGTTTATGACTTACGCGGGCTCGGCCCATCTGAGGGCTGCGACAGGAAGGCGAATTATCAGTGTTCCCCCAAACCCTATTGACTCGACAATCCATGAAACAAAGGACTACAGGTGAGCTACAAAAAAATTAGTGCACTCGGATTACTTCTCGCTATTGCGCTGTCGGCTTGCGCAGCAAAAGAGACAAACCCCGAAGCCTCCGGGAGTTTCACCCAAGAGCCTGGCAACAGTGGAGCCGAGGTCGCAGCCACGGTCGAACCAAGTTCCACGGCAGCACCAACTACCGTTGCAGCCCAAACTCAGGCAACGGTCACCACTGAACAACCTCAGAGTGACCAGAGCTCAGATCCGCTACAACCACTGAACCTCCTAGCCACACCCTTTGTAGACATCGATGATTACTGGGGAGTCCAACCTTTCGCCACTCAACAAAATCAGCTCGGAGTTCAGTTTCACAACGGCATTGACTACTTCACAGGCCAAGAACAAGTAGCGATTCAGGCCGTCTCTGACGGGCGTGTCACGTTTGTGGATGTATATGAAAGACAACCCGACGGAGCATTCCAAATCAACTTGGCTTGGCAAACCCCAACTGGCGAGATCATCTCCTACAGCCTTGAACCCTCAGCGGGTCCCGCAGACCAAGCCAAAATCGCGGACCAAAAAATTCTCGCCCAAAAAATGATGGAATCCATGACGATTCGAGTGGGCGAGCAAATTGTTCAAGGTCAATTTCTCGGATACCTGTACGGCCAAGATGATTGGGCGCACGTACACATGTCACTAAAAGCAAGTGATCGGGGTCCCGAAAAGTGGTTATGTCCAGCTGACTTTATGGCGACCGTTGAGGAATCAGATCTGTTAAGTAAGTCCTTGATATGGGCCGACCGCTTATACAACGGATCTAAACAGCCTCAACTCTGCAACTCCTAGAGTTCCAGCGTTTGTTCTTCTCCCGAACTAACTGAAACGCTCAAGGCAGCGGGTTCAGCTATGCGGGACTACTCGGGTAGCGTGCCAATAGGCCTAATTAGCTGTGATTTGCCCACCGCGAATCAAACGTCCTGGCATTTGTCCAGTGTGACGCCCATTCTCGTAGGTAACGACTCCGCCACATATGGTTGCCACATAACCATCGGCTTTTTGGATTAATCGCTTTCCACCTGATGGCAGGTCGAAAACCATCTCGGGGTCATGTAACCGAACTTTGTCATAGTCAATAACGTTGACGTCAGCTTTATATCCCTCGGCAATAACTCCTCGGTCAGTCAACCCGTATACACCAGCGGTGTCTTGTGACATTTTGTGTACGACAAATTCAAGCGATAGTTGCGGTCCCTTTGTTCGGTCTCGAGTGGCATAAGCAAGCATGTAGGTGGGCACACTTGCGTCACACAGGACTCCGACGTGCGCTCCGCCATCTGACAAGCCGAAAACGGAGCGGTCACGAGAAATGAAATCAAACTGGGGTTGAACGCTGTAGTCGTATTCACCGAACAGATAAAGGATCGGGCGCCCGTCAGCCATTGCGTCCATGAGCGCTTCGCGTACTGAAATGCCGTCGCGGTCTGCTCTTCCTTGGAGGGAATCTTCGTAACCGGGTTCATAGGACAGGTCCTCAGGCAGGACAAACATCCTGTCCCATGATGAAATCATTTTGTTGGTATCTCGATCTCGAGCGAGTTTTGGCTCATCGGCCATAACTTGCGATCGGAATTCTTCAGACCTCAGAGCCTTCTTTTGTTCTTCGATACTTAAATCTCTTATTTCGCTGTAAGACGGGAACTGCCTCATTGGATTTACAGTCCCTTCTAGCGTCATCAGTATTGAAGCCAACCGTGCTCCTGCTTGCGGTCGAATCTCAATACCTTCTGACTTGAGTCGCTCAGCGAGCTCCCATATCTCTTCACCGGTTTCGGGAGTAACCAAAGTAGTTAATGGGCGTCCAGTGGTTCTCGCCATATGCTCGATCCACTGCAGCTCATCTTCGTTTTTTAGGTGGTCGGAAATAATCTCGATGGCGCCGTGGTCAACATGGGTAAACGCGTCCGCTATCGCAATCATCTCGTCGCTACTGGCGTTGGTGCCTGGAACTAAATTCCCTCCCTTGTCGCGATGCCCATAAAACCGGCTAGTACTAAATCCAACTGCGCCTGCTTCTAGCGCCTCCCTGGTGATTCGGCTCATTTCTTGCATGTCGTCAGCTGTTGCATCGTCGTAGCAGCGCTCACCCATCACAAAATGTCGAATAGCGACATGAGGCGCTTGAGCAGCTATGTCGATTGCGTATGGAGTGTCGATCACATCCAAATATTCAGCGAACGATTCCCACCCCCAAGGGATTCCTTCGTGAAGCGCTGTTCCAGGAATATCTTCGACGCTTTCCATTAGCTCAACCAGATCGTTTTCAGTGCCCGGTCGAACCGGAGCGAAACCCACTCCACAATTCCCCATCACAATTGTGGTGACCCCGTGCCACGACGAAGGGGTTACTTCTTTGTCCCAACACACTTGGCCGTCAAAGTGCGTGTGGATATCAACGAACCCTGGGGTGACCAGATGCCCTTCGGCATCTATCTCTCTTTGTCCAGATCCCGACACGTTCCCTACTCGGACGATTCTGCCGTCAGAAATTGCGACGTCACCGATGAAAGCCGGACTACCAGTTCCGTCGACGATACTTCCGTTTCGAATAACGAGATCAAATTCCATTTCGTCCCCTTACTAATCCTGCTCAACGCAAAGTCTTGCAGGTAAAGCTCCGACAACAGGTTAAGCAATTAACAGTCTCCGAGTAGCTCATTTGAAAAAAACACAAAACCCTAGGTCGCGTTTACACAGCCAAACCACTAACGAAGATGACGTAATACAAAATGACGTCCCCACAGATCGCCCACAAGAGCAAACGAAGGTCATCTAGCAATTTGAGTGCGACTCAGCACCACCCTTGTCCTCCGGACTAAATTTCCGGCAGACGGTTTCGTGGGGAAGCCGGCAGAAAATGACTAGAGGTGTGGACTATGTCTATATGGCAAGCAAGCGTGATGAGAATCGCTGATCTCAACGGTTTCGTTGATCACATGAACAACATAATGGCTCCCAAGATGAAGAGCCTTGGAGCTTCTGATGTGCAAGGAATGCGCATCATCCTCGGTGGTGAAGCTGTAGGGACCGTGAACGTCACCGGCGAATGGGACAGCGTTGACGCTTTCACTTCCGCTGCAGATGAACTCGAAGCCGATGCCGGTTATGCATCTCTCATGAACGACTTTGGGGTGACTCTTCTTCGACGCAGTCTCATGACAATGGAAGTGGAGCGCGGTGAGCGCGATCAGCGAGTACACCTCCTCGGCGCCGAGGACCGACGGCTCGTACTCGCGGAGGCGCAAGGCGGTGCGCATCGCGGCGTCGGGGCGGCCGTCGTAGAGCTGCCGCTGCGAGAGCAGCAGGAAGTGGTGCGCCTCCGCCGACTTCCACGCCGACTCGAGCTCGCGCGTCCGCCCCGTGCTCGCGTCCTGCGTCACCAGGCTCTGCAGCGTCTGCGCCGCCGTCTGCGTGGCGCCCGGCGCCGGGCCGCCGAGCATCTTGCGCTTCATCCGCTCGACCTCCATCGCGGCGATCACGTAGAGCTTCTTGACGCGCAACGGGTGGAGGCGCGCCTCGCCCTCCGCCTTCCCGAGCCTCGAGAGC
>CAJWBN010000099.1 GCA_913020735.1 uncultured Acidimicrobiaceae bacterium | reverse complement strand
ACACTTTGGCTTACCTGTAGTGCCGGAGCTATAAAGCATCAACGACCCTTTGGGCTGGTCGTCTAGAGGTTCCGGCAAGTATTGATTCACTACTGATTCGAAGTTCTCGTACCCCTCCGCCACGCCATCAAACATCAGCCTCACAGCGCAGTTAGGTATCGCCGGCAGCATCTCAACCGCTACATCACGAACAGCTTGGCTGGCCACCAACACCTGAGCGCCGCAGTCTTCAACGATGTAAGCAGCTTCTTCAGCCGTTAAGAATCGGTTCACTGTTGTGAAGTAGAGGCCACTTCGCATCGCCGCCCAATACGCCTCAAAATACCGGATGTGGTTATCGGCAAAGATCGCTACATGATCTCCTGGCCGCAGCCCAGCATCAAACATCATTTGAGCGAATCGACACGATCGATCTTCAAGTTCTTGATAGGACAGGGACTCCCCTGTCCTTGCCATCACGACCGCAAGACGATCAGGGTCTACTTCTGCATGCTTTCCTGGGTAGGTCATACCCTGAAACTAACCGATATAGAACCGTTACAGCTCATCGGTCGGGGGTCTAACCGACACCCCAGCCGCGAGCAAAGCTTCTTTTGCTTCCCTAACCGTATGTTCCCCAAAATGAAAAATCGAAGCCGCAAGCACGGCATCAGCCCCGCCATCCACAGCGCCACTAACTAAGTGAGCTAATTCTCCAACACCCCCGCTTGCAATGACCGGAACCTGAACAGCATTTACAACCGCTCGCGTTAAATCCAGGTCATAACCATTACGAGTTCCATCACCATCCATCGACGTTAGAAGGATCTCGCCGGCGCCAAGATTTGCGACCTCTCCGGCCCATGCAAGTGCATCAAGACCAGTGTCTTGTCTTCCACCGTTAACAAAAACATTCCAAGTCTGGTCTCCATTGGACTTTGCATCAATTGCAACCACCACACACTGACTACCAAACGCCGCTGCCAACTCCGATATCAAGTTCGGCTCGCTAACAGCCGCTGAGTTCACTGAGACTTTGTCAGCTCCCGCCCTCAGGAGTCGCCGAGCATCATCGACCGACCTGACCCCACCGCCAATGGTGAACGGAATGTAGAGCTCTTCAGCCACCTTCCGAGCTAGCTCAACGATTGTTTCACGATCATCTGAACTTGCTGTTATATCCAGAAACACGACCTCATCCGCGCCTTCGGAATCATAACGAGCGGCCAATTCAACTGGATCCCCGGCATCCCTCAAGCCCACAAAGTTGACGCCCTTGACTACACGGCCTTGATCCACATCCAAGCAGGGAATCACTCTTACCGACTTCATACCCGTTCAGCCACTTTCACAGCTTCCGAAACGTCGATAACGCCGTCATGGAGAGCTTTACCAACAATCACCCCTGCTAAAGAGCGACCGTCAACCCTGAGTTTCGCCAATTCGTCTATATGTTCGAGTGTTCCGACCCCTCCGCTCGCCACGATCTCTAAAGAAGTAGCTCGAACCACTTGCTCCAACCCGGCAATGTCTGGCCCAGTTCCCATTCCGTCACGCACTATTTGTGTAACGACTACTGCCTCAACCCCAGCATTCTCAAAGTTCGGCAACAACTCGTAAATACTTCTGCCACTATCGCGTTCCCAACCTTGAATCGCGACCTCCTCCCCCCGAACGTCGAGGCCTACCGCTACGCGATGCCCAAGTTCGGTGATCTCTTCAACCAAACTCGGATCCTCAACTGCTGCTGTCCCAACTACACATCTAGAAACCCCGGCGTCGAATAGCGCTCGGGCTGCATCTAAACTGCGCACGCCTCCACCGCTTTGCACAGGAATGTTGACCGCCTCCGCTATGGAACCCACAGTCTCCAGATTCTGAGCTTTACCAGATCTTGCTGCATCAAGATCAACCACATGGACCCAAGAAGCCCCTGCTTCTTCGAAGGAAAGCGCAACCTCTACAGGATCCGCTTCGTATTTAATCTCTCGGTCGTAGTCGCCTTGTATCAGCCGTACACAACGGCCATTACGTATATCAATTGCTGGATAAAGACTAAAGGTCATCAGAGTAGAGCCTGCTTATAAAAGTTCTGTGCGAATAAACGGCCCAACTCTCCAGATTTTTCTGGATGAAACTGAGTGGCCCACAAGGATTGCTGCTCCACCATTGCGGTCACTTGAATCCCGTACTCGCAGGTCGCAACAACAAGATCGGGTTCAGTCTCAACTGCATAGCTGTGGACGAAATACATCCAAGAGCCATCTTCAATGCCGTCTAAGAGGGGCGACCCTTGTTTTCGAATATCTAGACGGTTCCATTGCATTTGGGGGCGCGGTAAGACATCAGGAAGAAGACACACTTGACCCGGGAGTACCCCCAAACCTCGCACGTCAGGCGCCTCTTCAGAGCCCTCGAACAGCATTTGCATACCGACACAAATGCCGAGGAAAGGAACCCCAGACTCGATGACCGAGTACGCCACCTCATCAAGCCTCGCTGCCCGCAACTCGCGCATACAAGCACCAAAATGGCCAACTCCGGGAAGAACGACTCCTGATGCGTCAGCTATGAGACCGGTGTCAGAGGTCAAATGAACCTCAGCCCCAACTCGTTCAAACCCTTTTTGCGCGGATCTTAGGTTCCCAATGCCGTAATCCAAGATGGCGATGAGTGGGACCTCTTTGCCCTCCCTCAACAGAAGCTCCTCACAGCACACCCTTAGTTGAGGGCAAGACTTCGTCAGCAATAAGAACCGCGTCATAAAGTGCTCGTGCAGCTGCCTTGAAACTCGCTTCAATTATGTGGTGCGTATTACGCCCGCGAATCAAGACCAAGTGCAAGGTAATCCCAGCTGACATAACAAAAGCCCGCCAAAACTCCTCACATAACTGTGGATCGAATGGTGGATCACCCAGAATTTTTTCACCTGGAGGGTCAATCTCGTAGTGCAAGAAGGGGCGACCGGACAGGTCAAGAACAACCTCTACTGCTGCCTCATCGAGAGGCACTGTCATGGAAGCAAATCTGCGCACACCCTGCTTGTCGCCCAGAGCTTCTCCGAATGCCTCCCCTAGCGCTATACCGACATCCTCAACTGTGTGGTGGGCATCAATATCGATATCACCTTCGCACTGAACAGTCAGGTCGAACCGGGAATGCTTACCGAGTTGAGCAATCATGTGGTCAAAGAACGGCAGACCCGTACTCACCTCGATTTGCCCGGAGCCATCAACATCGATGGATAAATCAATTTGAGTTTCTTTGGTTGTTCTTCGACGTTGCGCTTGACGTGTCATTGAAGTGCCTCCTCGAGGGCTTCGAGAAAAATAGTGTTTTCTTGTTCAGTGCCAAGCGTGACTCTCAGACAATCTGTTAATCCTGGCCAACCTGAACAATTCCTAACTAAAACAGATCTATCGATCATTCGTTTCCAAACTTCATTCCCGGGCAGACCACAAAGAGTTGTCCGGAACAAAACAAAGTTGGCTTGAGACGGCCAAACCTCAAGACCTAGACGGGCCATACCCTCAGAAACTCGCCGACGTTGATCGGATATATAGGCGACTCGCTGCTCCATTTGCTCTTGGAAACGCAAGGCCACTCGACCCGCTATTTGCTTCACAGAGTCTAAATGATATGGCAGTACTACTTTTTGGAACTCATCGAACATCCACGGCGAGGCCACGCAATACCCCAGACGAACACCTGCCATTGACCAAGTCTTGGAAAATGTTCTCGTAACTATTAGCGAATCAGAAGTGTCTTGCGACCCCAGCATGTCTAAAGCTGTGAAATCCGCAAATTGCCCATATGCCTCATCAACCACTACGACTCCAGGCACAAGCTTTAGAGCTGTTTCAATAACTTCGGAGCTCTCGGGTGTACCGGTGGGGTTATTAGGTGAGCACAGAAACATCAAGTCAGGCTTCTCTACCTCGATCGCCTTTTCCAAACCATCAAGAGGGACTCTGAACGTTTCGTCTCGCTGCGCTTCAGCAACACGACACTGCGTAACTCGCGCTATCTGTCCATACATGGCGTAGGTAGGTTCAAAAGTTAGGGCAGTTCTTCCCTGCCCTCCGAAAGTAAGACAAATCGTCTGTAAGACTTCATTGGAACCATTAGCTACGAATACCTGGTCGGGCTCAACTTGGTGCAGTTCTGCTAGGTCTTCTCTCAAAGCCCACGCGAGTCGGTCTGGATACCTGTTCCAGTCGACTTTCTTCACTTCCTCAAGGAATGCTCTTTCGAACTCCGGCGGCGGCGGGAAAGGTGCCTCATTTGTATTCAGGCGAACATCAACTTCAACCTGTGGAGAGTGATATCCCTCCATGGATTTCAAATCATCACGAACAGACGGTCGCTTCATGGTTGCAACCCTTCTTCAACCCAACGCTCGCGTTCAGTCACGGAAGCAGCATGCGCCCACAAACCTTCGGCCTGAGCCAATAGACCAACAGCGTCAGCGACCGCGTCAAACCCTGATTTTGAAACTTCAACAATGTGCATTCGCTTTTGGAAGTCGTCGACAGTTAAGGCTCCGCTAAAGCGTGCCGTGCCCGCTGTTGGGAGAACATGAGATGGGCCAGCCAGATAGTCACCAATCGACGCCGGTCCCCATTCACCCAAAAAGACTGCACCTGCATTTCTTACGTCTCTAACAAGCTCCTTCGACCCTTCGCACATAAGTTGCAGATGCTCTGGGGCGATCTCGTTAACAACTTCAATCGCTTGCTTAGGCGTATCAACCAAACACAAATATCCATCTTCAGTAAGTGTTTCCAATGTCTCAGCGCGACGCGGGGATGACTCGAGGATGACTTCTATAGCCTTCTCTACCTCCTGCGCGTACCCATCGTCCCAAGCAACCAACCAAGCGCGACCGCCTGGTCCATGTTCAGCCTGCAAGATCAGGTCTATG
Organism: uncultured Acidimicrobiaceae bacterium; assembly: GCA_913020735.1. GTDB lineage: Bacteria > Actinomycetota > Acidimicrobiia > Acidimicrobiales > Poriferisodalaceae > MedAcidi-G3. Next base: position 3,728 of record CAJWBN010000099.1, on the reverse strand, counting down.
GCAGCCGAAGTACTGGGACAGCTCCGGTCACCAACAACGACTATTTCAGATGGACCGGCAAAGGCGGCGGCGATTCCAACAGTTCCTGCTACCTCCTGCTTTGCAGTCGCAACCCAGATATTGCCAGGGCCCGCAATCACATCAACTGGTCTTATGGTTTCAGAACCATAAGCCATGACGGCTACCGCTTGAACACCGCCAATTTTATAGACCTCATCCACGCCACAGAGGTAAGCCGCCGCTAACACAACCTGATCTATCTCCCCTGAAGGGCTAGGCGGAGTACACAAAAGAAGCTCTTCTACGCCTGCAGCCTTAGCGGGCAACGCAGTCATCAGCACCGTAGATGGATACACAGCAAGTCCACCCGGCACGTAAAGACCAGCCCGCTCCACAGGCTGCGGGACGCTCGTGACCTTGATCTCGTCCTGCGTCACTTCATGTGCTTTACCGGCCTCTTGGTCGTGGAAATGCAAAACACGGGAGTGCGCCAACTGCAGAGCGGTTGCTAAATCTGGGTCCAGGGACTTCCAGGCATTCTCCATCTCAATCGCTGGAACTTTAGGAGTGGCGACGTCTACCTGATCGAACTTCAACGTCAGTTCTCGGATTGAAGTGTCACCACCTTGTCGAACCTCAGAAATGATTTCCCGCACCGCAGAGATTGGTACCTGGCTATCTAAATCAGGGCGCGGCAGCACAACATCCAACGGACCTTCATGGCCTCTAAGATCAATGCGATGCAGCACTCTAATGAGGGTACCGCTGACTAGGCACCAGACAGAAGTGGATATCGCGAAGCGCAGACCTGACTGTATGGTTCTCTCATGGTTTCTCGGGCAGAACTTTCATCGTTGGAAACAGCTATTCGAGAATTAAGTGATCGGATTACCACTGCTGCCGACGAACTCTTAGGCACAACAGAGGAAGCCGTAGCTCTCGACTTGTACGAAGTTGAACGCAACTTAAGAACTGCTCAGCGCCGAATTTCCAAAGCAGCGAGCGGTTTACCGTCGAAGGAATGAGCTTTGATTTAGTCGAGCTCTGCGAGAACCTCTGACATTTCGACGATCTTCCGAGCTCGAGTTAGATGAGGAACATCAACCATCTGTCCTTTAAAGCTAAACGCCATCAGACCTTCAGCTTCTTTCTCCGCAAATAATTCCAAAAGCTCTCGAGCTTCACTCACTTCCTCTTGAGAAGGCGTAAACGATTCGTTGACAACATCTATCTGGTTCGGGTGGATAGTTATCTTTCCGGTATAACCCATAGCCGCTGATTGAACACATTCAGACCTAAGTCCATCAGCATCGTTGAAATCAACAAAAACCGTGTCTAAAGGCTGTTTTTCCCAGGCGGTCGCAGCCAACAGGCACATCACACGAGCATGCTCGAAAATCGGCAGGTAACTGCCGTCAGCATTGCGGTTACCTCTCGAGCCGATAGCAGCAGAGAGGTCCTCAGCGCCCCACGTCAGAGCATCCACACGAGGATTGGCAGCCAGATCACCGATATTCAAAAAGCCTTGTGGGGTTTCAGTCCCGAGAACCAGAAGCTTCGTAGACCCAGCGGGGTGCCCATGCAGATCTTCGTTTTCTCGAATTAACTCATCGATCTGAGCAATCTCATTCGCATTGTTCACTTTAGGTATGAGGTACGAATCAGGTGGGTGGATCATCGTCTCCTCTACGTCACGTTGAAACCAGGGGCTGCCCAGAGGATTTACTCGCACCACTCGTTCCTGTCGACCGAAGTCAACTTGTTCGAGCCAACTAGCAACAGTCGCTCGCGCGGAATCCTTATTGTCAGGAGTCACGGCGTCTTCTAGATCAAGGATGAGAGCATCTGCCTGAGTCCCTAATGATTTGTCAAGCATTTTCTCATTAGCACCGGGCACAAAATGTGCGGCTCTTCGGATGGTCATGAGAACTCTCCTTTAGGTATTAGAAATCGAAAGCGGCAGGACAAAAGTCGTTAAGAACACAAATATCGCAATGCGGGTTCCGAGCGAAACATACCTGCCTTCCATGCAGTATCACTCGAAGACTGAACTCTCCCCGCTCATATTGGGGAACCATTGGGTTCAACGCTATCTCTACCTTTACTGGATCTTCCTCTTGGGTAAGCCCTAAACGTCGCGCTAAACGTCCCACATGGGTATCTACCGGTAGTCCAGGAAGCCCAAAGGCAACAGAGCGGATGACATTCGCTGTTTTCCTACCGACACCTCCAAGCTGAACTAACTCCTCCAACTCCTTTGGAACTTCTCCCTCATGCTCATCCAATAGTTGGTTAGCCATCTTCAATAGATTTCGAGCTTTATTTTTGTAAAAGCCGGTCGGATGGACCAACCGCTCCAGGTCACTTTGCTCGGCAGCCGCTAAGTCGAATGGGCCTGGATAACGATCAAACAATGCTGGAGTGGTTTTATTAACCCTCACATCGGTGCATTGCGCCGACAAGATTGTGGCAACCAACAACTCGAAGGGGCTCCTGTGATTTAACTCACAGATTGCTTCGTACTCAGATTTCAGTCGCTCATGAACTGTCCGAGCCCTGCCCTTAGGCGATCGTGGCTTCCCCATACTGGTTGTTTACCTCATTAGGCCGTGAGTAGCGATACCTTCAATAAGGTGACCGAAGATCCCCCAGAAGCACCAACAATAACGCTTACCCAAGACAGAGACGGCGAAGTCGTCGAACTAGACGCTTCTCAGTGGAATCACGACGCCCTCTATATGGCATTGCGTGACGTTTTGTCCCAAGCAACGCCGGACCCTTCTATCTGGCTGGATCACCCATCAGACGAAGTTGATCTCATTTTAGAACGGCTGGGATTCACCCCCCAACGAGATCTGTTTCGGATGGAAACATCTATCCCTCTGCAACAACGAACAGAACTCACGACCCGCTCCTTCGTTACTGGACGAGATGAAGAAGAATGGTGTGAGGTAAATAATCGCGCATTCGCATGGCATCGAGAACAAAGTGGCTGGACCGTCGAATTACTTAGAGAACAACAACAAGAACCCTGGTTCGACCCTGAAGGCTTTCGAATCTACGAACGAGATGGCCGAATAGCAGCCTTTTGTTGGACCAAAATTCACCCTGACGAGAACCCTGTCATCGGAGAGGTGTATGTCATAGCAGTAGACCCCGACTTTCATGGGCTCGGTCTCGGACGTGCCCTAACCTTGGCCGGGTACCAACACCTCGAAGCCGCTGCTATCACAAGAGCAATGCTCTATGTAGATGCCGATAACACTCCCGCCGTGAACCTTTATCAGGACCTCGGTTTGGAAGTTCAGGTTGTGCGACGCCTTTACCAACAACCAGACAAAGCCAGTTAAAGCTCGACCATTCCCCCCACAAACGCACCAACAAAATAGATAGCAACAGCAGCAGCTATCGCTATCCCAACATGTCTAAGAATGCCCCGCGGCACTGAATGCCCAGTAGCCAATGCCAAGCTCCCACCAATAGCTGCTGCCCCGACCGCTGCAGCACCGACCGAAACCCAGATCACCCCAGGCGAGGAAGACAGGAACCACGGCAGTAACGGAAATGCTGCCCCTATTGCAAACGCAAAAAAAGAACTATTTTTATGGACTGATTAGTATATGTTAGCCCTAATAGTTCTAATTAGTGATAATCAAAAGTCTTATGAGAATTGAATCGAAACTTTGCCACCTCTCAGAAGATAAAGCTGTTGTACAAGTAAATGGTTG
>CAJWBN010000098.1 GCA_913020735.1 uncultured Acidimicrobiaceae bacterium | reverse complement strand
GCCTCATTCCATGTGGCATCAAAATCAAGCAAAGTGCCATCTTTGTCGAATACGACGGCCCTACTCTTCACAGTTTCCCCATCACATCAAGATCTCGGTTGAGGTCAATTTTTCAGTCGCCTGGCATGTCATTAAATCATTGCACGTGACACTCAACAGCCAATAAGCAATCGAAGCTACCTTTATGTAATGAGCGAACGAGACCTAATTATCAACAATCTCGATGCTTGCTGGGAAAGCGTCGTCGAATTCTTTAGCCAGATTGACTCCCCGCAATGGCAAACCCCGTCCCTATGTCCGGAATGGACTGTCAAGGGAGTTGCGGCGCACATGGTGTCAGTGGAAGAGGTTTTATCGAATTGGCTGCCAAGCGGTTTAGACACCCCTCCTCCTTTCGAGAAAGTCCCCGGCTACTTCGATGCAGCAATGCAAATGACCCATGCAGAACTGGTAGCTCATATGAAAAATACGTTTGATGTCAGGCGACAGAATCTCTCCCAAACCACTGAAGATGATTTTGCTCAACCCAGTATTACTCCTGTAGGACCAGCTACTTACGGACGTTTCATGGCCGTCCGTGAATTCGATTTTTGGATGCATGAACGCGACTGTCGAACTCCTTTAGGTATGGAGACCGATAATGGTGGACCGCCAGCCGAAATGGCTTTAAATGAGGTACATCTTTCCATTGGCTACATCGCAGGCAAAAAAATTGGACTCGGCGAAGGCCAGTCAATTCATTTCGATATCACTGGTTCAGTTGAACGTGATATTTATGTTCGCGTTGAGGATCGCGCATCCGAATGTGAAGCACTTGATGCACCCACGACCACGCTGCATTGCGACTCAATGGCTTTCATGAACCAAGCGTGCGGACGTATCGATCCTGAAGTTGCTATTAGCGAAGGTGCCATCAGTTGGTCTGGAGATGTCGAATTAGGTGCTCACGCTGCACGTAACCTTCGGTTCACGATGTGACCGGCGCACTTCTCTAATCGGTAAAGCTTGAGATCAACGTCGGGTTCGTAAGATCCGCTAATTCTTGATTGCGGTGGTTGACCTCAACAAGGAGCTCCGGGTGGCTTAGTACCCAGAATCTACCTTCGTACATAGCGTTGATCACCGAAGAAGCAACTTCTGCGGGATCCATACCATTCTCCAGCGCTGCTGCTATCGCCGCGTTCCGAGCACGTGCTTCTTCCGGCGCCTTCGATGTTTGGTTGACGGATTCATTTCGTGTGCGCCGAAGATGGTCAGGTCGATTTCTTTGAGCCGTAGCGATATTTGTCCGAACAACCCCCGGACAGAGCACTGACACCCCTAGGTTCGCTTCAGAGTCGCGTTGCATTTCGTGATGCAACGTCTCCATGATCGCGACGACTCCAAACTTTGCCGCGTTATAAGGAGCAAGACCAGGGACAGCCATCAACCCCGCTACCGACGCGGTGCTCATGACATGGCTTTCTTCAGCCTTAATTAGATGGGGCAGAAAATGATGTAACCCATGAATCACGCCCCATAACGAGACGTCAATAACCCACTTCCAATCAACCAGTTGTTGATTCTTTACGAGTCCACCACCGCCAACTCCGGCGTTGTTACAGAGAATATTGACGCCTCCGAATGCCTCGAGCGTCGCAGCACATAGTTCGCCAACAGATGTTTCGTCAGTTACGTCGGTTTGTACCGCAAGAACTGGTGCACCAATGGCCTCAATTTCCTTTCGCGTTGCATCCAGCGCCGCATTTTCAACATCAGCCAGAACAACCTTGGCTCCCTCAGCAGCAAAAGCGAGCGACAGAGCTTTCCCGATTCCTGATGCTGCGCCTGTGACTACAGCTACCCGGCCCTGCATCGTCTCCATAACTTCCTCGTTCCTCTAACCCTCAGAAGGCTTTAGCAATATCTTCACTTACTTCAGTTGTTTAATGCCTCGAACCGTTCAACAACGTCGAGGTATTCGGTAATCATGTCCTCAACCACCCGAGTCGCGGAAATTGATTCATTCATGGACCCGACAATCTGGCCCACAAAATAGTTCGATAATTCAACTGCACCTTTATTGTCGGGATTCATCGCTGCTCTCTCAACTTGACGGCTGGCATGAGCAATAAGCATCGGCTGAAGCGGCATCGGCAATGTGCCGGGAGAGGAGTCACCTTCCCATTCGTCCGTCCAGGCCGACCGCAGCTGACGAGCAGGCTTTCCGGTCCGAGACCTAGATCTAAGGGTGTCGGACGACGTAGCAGCCAAGAATTTTTCTTTTACCACGGGGTGAGTCTCGGCTTCCAACGTCGTTAACCACACCGACCCACACCAAACTCCTTGCGCCCCAAGGGCTATGGAGGCAGCGACTTGCCTTCCACTGCCTATACCGCCAGCGGCCAAAACCGGGGTTGGGGCCACCGCATCAACAATTTCAGGAACAAGCACCATTGTCCCGATATCGCCAGTATGCCCGCCAGCCTCATGGCCTTGAGCGATGATGATGTCGACTCCCGACGCTACGTGGCGCACCGCATGAGCTTTCTTACCTGCAAGCGCTCCAACTAAAACTCCATTTGCATGGGCCCGTTCGATCATGTCGGGAGGAGGAGGTCCGAGAGCGTTAACAATTAATTTGATCGGGTGCGAAAATGCTACGTCCATCAGAGGAACAGCTTGCGCATATGTCATTGGAGGCTCCGAATCAACCGGAACACCCCTGGACTTTTCCTTCGAATCTTCCTTCGGTAGTGGAGGAACTGCATAGCGTTCCATCATGTCTTCGACGAAATCACGATGACCTTGCGGGATCATCTCAGTTAAGTCGCCCAAGGATTTTCCTCCTTCGGAGGAACCTTCATATTTAGCGGGAACGATGATGTCGACGCCAAAAGGCTTATCGCCAACTTCATCCCGAATCCATTGCAGGTCAACATCAAGCTGTTCGGGAGTGTGACCCGCAGCACCGAGCACACCAAAGCCACCGGCTTTGGTGACGGCAGCAACTACATCTCGACAGTGAGTGAATGCGAGGATAGGAACATCCACGCCAAGCATTTCGCAGACAGGTGTCTTCATGGTCTCGAAACTAGGCGGCAGACGAGCCTCGTGCCCACTGGAAAACTCTATTCAACGCAAAACGGCTTATTTCTGGTGTTATCAGCAGCTAATTCTCCTGATTTTCGAGATATATCGAAAGAGGAGTCGGTATCTAGCTTCAACGCTGCGAAAATAACTCCATGAGCATCACAGCAATCGGCCATAGCTATTTCGATGTCGAAACGGATACCCAGCTTGACGTCTGGTATCCAAATTCTGGGGTTAATCCCAACAGGTCATGTTTGGCTGAAAAACTGGGCCTGATCCAGGGTCGCTTGGTTGAAGCGACTATCGAGGATCTTGACGCACCCGCAACCGATCTTTCCGATGCTTATCTAAGGCTCCATCTGATAAGTCGCAGAGAGATTCAACCGCATGGAACAAATCTTGACGGTGTTTTTGGGTTGCTAACCAACTGCGCTTGGACCAATGCCGGTCCAGTGTTGCCGGAACGGGTAGGCGAACTTCAAAGCCGTGCGGCAGAGATAAACCAGAGTATTTCGGTAACTTCGGTCGACAAATTCCCTCGAATGACAGACTACGTAATTCCGTCGGGTGTGCGTATTGCTGATGCCGACAGAGTTCGACTCGGGGCACACTTAGCCGAGGGAACAACGGTTATGCATGAGGGCTTCTGCAATTTCAACGCAGGAACTCTTGGACCTTCCATGATCGAAGGAAGGATCAGTGCCGGGGTGGTCATAGGCGCTAACTCCGATATTGGCGGTAGTGCCTCGATCATGGGAACTCTGTCAGGTGGTGGCAAAGAAACCATCGTTGTTGGCGAAAATTGCCTTTTGGGCGCGAACTCTGGGATCGGTATATCGCTGGGCGACAACTGCACAGTTGAGGCTGGTTGTTACGTCACGGCTGGAAGCCAAATAACGCTCCCCGATGGCTCCGTCGTGAAGGGCAAAGAATTATCGGGCCGCTCTGGGATGCTGTTAATCCGAAACAGTTCTTCGGGAGCTATTGAAATGCGCGTCCTGGACCCTGACCGATGGGAGGGAATCAACGAGGCGCTCCATGACAACTAGCTAAAAGCATCCGTAGTGATAGCGCTACTACGATTCAGGTAGACAAAGAAAGAGGCGGGGAATGACATACGTGACAGATCGGATAATTCATGATGCCGATGCTCACACAATGGAACCTCCGGAGTGGCTGGACGAATTCGGCTCACAGGAGGTTCGCGAATACGCACGAACACAATTCTTCGCCAACGAGGAAAGTCCTATTTTCAGCGAAATAGATCACTGCCGCACTTTGCATATTGACCCCGCTTTCCGGGCGACAGCCGAACAAGACATCATGCTTCGTAAGAACTACCGAGCCCATGGAGCTTGGAATTCAATTGACCGAAGCGAAGCTTTAAACCATATGGGCTTCGCAAGTCAACTCGTCTTTCCGACGATGCCGAACACCCTTCTAGAGGTCATGGAGCATGATGCAGCGGCGGACCTTACCTACCAGGTGGCATCTGCTGCGAACCGCGCTCAAATAGCATTTTGCGAAGGAGACCCCCGTCTCTTACCAGTGGCCTACGTTCCGCTTCAAGACTTGGAATTAGCCATCCCGTGCGCCATAGAAGCTATTGAAGCCGGAGCTGCTTCATTACTCATTCCCAATCGTATGCCAAAGAACCATGCCCATAGCCACATAGCTTTTGACGGCATTTGGGCTCAAGCGGAAGAAGCGGGCATACCTATCGTGATGCACGTTGCAACCCCTGACTTGGTGATGCCACCTCAGCACAGAAATAACGGCTTGCCACCCGAGCCAGACTTCCATGGCGGCAGCGAGAACTTCAGATCTGTCTCCTACATGAGTATCTCCTCGCCACCTATACAAGCTCTTTCCACACTGATATTCGATGGAGTCTTTGACAGATTCCCTAACTTAAAAATGGGAGTAATAGAGCTCGGAGCCGCATGGCTGCCATCCTTCATGAGGCAACTCGAAGCAGCCTTCGACGCTTTCGCACCGCACGAAAACCGCCTACAGAACCTGAAACTGCGTCCGTCAGAATATGTACATCGTCAAATTCGGGTGACCCCATTTCCGACTGAACCGACTGGATGGATCATCGAAAACACCGGAGATGATATCTGTATGTTTAGCTCTGACTTTCCCCATGTTGAGGGCGGACGAAATCCCCTTCGGCGTTTCGACAACGAAATTGAAGACCTCTCTGACGAGATTAAAGACAAGTTTTTCCGTCAAAATTTTGAAGATCTTATGGGTTCAGCCATATCCGGTCTCGTTGGCGCATCAAACTGACATGGGAATCAGACTCGAAAAAGCTTGGATGGATCTAAACAGTGAAACGATCGCTTCGCTGCCAGCTCAGCTGGGGGTCTACCACGTAGCCAATTCAGACGGGACAGTTCTATCTGTCGGTTATGCAGGGGCTGGACACCTTTTCGGAATGCGCAGTGCACTCGAAGAGGAACTTGACCTGCACGGTGACCAAGCAACAAAATTTCGTTTCGAATTCACTGCGAACTACCGAAGTCGATGGGATGAACTCCTAATGCTTCACTTGCACGATTTTGGACAACTCCCAAGCCACCAAAAGGCTGAGCAGAGCCGAGTTGGCAGACTATCCCCGGATTGAAAGATCAATATGGACTTCAGCCTTAATGAAGAGCAACAACTAATTGTCGATACCACCCGACGCTTTGTCCAAAGCGAAATCGTGCCTTTGGAGGACCACCTAGACCCCGATGCCGGGTCATTGGAACCCTCGGATTACGATCGACTGGTTGCTAAAACCCAATCCATGGGCTTCTACGGCCTAGACATCCCCGAAGAATACGGAGGGCCAGGACTCAACACTACAACTCGTGCCTTAATGGCGATTGAGATGTCCCAACATCGAGCTGGCCTCTACAACCCTTGTTACGGTGTGTTCGGCGGCGCTGGGTTAGCTCAACTTTACGAAGCTACCGATGATCAAAAAGAGCGTTGGCTTTATCCGACTCTTAAGGGTGAGAAAAAGGGATGCTTCGCTCTGACCGAACCCTCAGGAGGTTCCGACCCAGCTCGCGCCATCCAGACCCGCGGAATCAAAGACGGAAGCGAATGGATATTAAGCGGATCGAAACTCTACATATCAGGAGCAGACAAAGCGGATTACGCTTTGATCTTCGCTCGCACTTCTGATGATCCTGGGCGAAACGGGGTAACAGCCTTCATAGTCGACACAGATACACCCGGTTTTCATGTGCGCCGAGTTGTACACACTTTGCGGGCAACGCATTACGCAACAGAGCTGCAATTCGATGAGATGAGAGTGCCAGAGGAAAATATTCTCGGTGAAGTAAACGGTGGGTTCGCTATAGCCAATGACCGGCTTAGCCGACAACGTATCCCTTACGCCGCAGGCTGCATTGGCCCCGCTATCCGAGCCCAAGAGATGTCTATCGATTGGGCTAAAAGCAGAGAAACATTTGGGTCTCCCCTGGCAGAGAAACAGGCGATTCAATGGATGGTTGTCGACAACGAAATCGATATTCGTCACGCCCGTTACTGTGTCTTGGAAGCGGCCCAAAAAGCAGACAGCGGGGAAAGGTTCCGAACTGAAGCCGCTATGGCGAAACTGGTAGCAACAGAGGCAAGCAGCAGGGTTATCGACCGTTGCATCCAGATTCACGGCGGAGTCGGAGTTACTAAAGATCTACCACTTGAAAGATGGTACCGAGAACTAAGAATTCGACGAGTTGGAGAAGGGCCGAGTGAGGTTCAGAGGCTGATAATGGCTCGCGACATACTGGGAGGGAGCTTCAAGTGAGCGCAGACGATCGCTCTCTTCCATTAACCGGAATCACTGTCCTCGACTTAGGGCAGATCTACCAAGGACCATACGCTGGCTTTCTGCTCTCCATGGCAGGAGCTCGGGTAATAAAGATTGAACAAACTCAAGGTGAACCGCTAAGAGCAAGAGGCGATTCCATTTCGTACGCCGCCCTGAATTCCTCTAAAGAAGCAATCACCTTGGATCTAAAATCTGACGATGGCCGCGAAATGTTTTTGGGGCTTGCCGAAAAGGCCGACGTCGTTTTAGTCAATTACGCGCCTGGAGTGCCCGAAAAGCTCGGAATAGATGCTGAATCGCTTTGGAAGGTCAACCCTGCCCTTGTCTTTGCCCATGCCTCAGGTTTTGGACTAAGCGGTCCTGATGCTGCTCAGACAGCTATGGATATCACTGTCCAAGCTCATATGGGTCCGATGAGCGTAACTGGACACCCCGACCAACCGCCAGTTAAAGCAGGCGTGGCTTTCATCGATTTCCTAGGAGGTGCGCACCTCTACGGCGCCATCGTTACAGCGTTATTAGAAGCGCAACGAACAGGTACTGGCCGGCTAGTTGAAACATCGATGGCTGAAGCCGCCTATCACACACTCTGCTCGAACATGCTGTCATGGCACCAAACAGGGGTCGCTCCTAGAACCGGGAACAAACATGCTGCGATGGGTGTCGCTCCTTACGACGTCTATAAATGCTCCGATGGTCACGTTGCTCTGATCTCAGTTACCAATAAACATTGGCGAGCTGTGCTGGAGGTAATCGGCAGAACTGATCTTCTTGAAGAGCCAAAGTTTCGCCATAACACTGATCGTGCGGAACACATGGAAGAAGTTGATCAGTTGGTTGAGCAGTGGACTGAGAACCGACAACGTCATGAAGTGGCATCTCGCTTATCTGAAGCAGGTGTGCCGGTGGCGATAGTTCGAGGCATCGACGAAGTTGTAAACGACTCCCATCTGATCGAACGCCAATTTCTCCAGTGGGTCGACCATGAAACTCTTGGAAAAATTCCTCTTCCACACAGTCCTTTGAGGTTCCATGGATCCGAACTTCGAAACCTCGAGATCTTTCATCCTGTCGGTGCGGACAATGAAGCAATTTATGGTGAGTTTCTAGGGTTAACTCCCGATGAGATCGAAGATTTTCGTGTGCGTGGCGTGATCTAGAAAGTCAAACTTCTAGCGTTTTGCCATTTCCACCAACCAAGAAAATACTGGTTGCGAATCTTTCAACATTTCGGGGTGCCACTGGACACCGACGAGAAGCCCGCTCATGTCTTCGATTCCCTCAACTGTCCCGTCAGGCGAGTATGCAGTAGCTCTTAACCCCTGCCCTATACGATCAACAGCTTGATGGTGGAAGGAATTAACCATCACTGTCGGTCCATAAAGTTCGGACAAAATGCTGTCAGGCACACATTCAATCGAATGACGGGGTTGAGCGCGATCAGCCGCTGACTTCGAGTGTCTATCACCCTCCGATTCGCCTAAGTGAGGAACCAAGGTGCCTCCAAAGAACACATTGATCACCTGAAGGCCACGACAGATTCCTAGGACCGGTACCTTCGAATCCACCGCTGCTTTCAACAGGCCAAATTCAAAGGCATCACGTTCTTTCGAAACCATGTAAGAACTATCAATGGGGCCATTCCACCGTTCAGGAGCGATATCGCCACCGCCAGTAAGCACAACGGCGTCAAGGCGTTCGACATAGTCACGCGGACTGTCAATCGCAGGAAGTTCAACCGCCAAACCTCCTGCTTCTCGCACTCGAAGCGAGTACTCACCGAAAAACCAATCAACTGGACTGTCAGCCAGATGCGGAGCCCCCGGGGCCAAAATCGAACCGACAGAATTTCTACCAGTAATACCTACAAGTGGTGCCACAGCCACGAAGGTACGCAAAACTGTGCCCATGTATCGAATTTTGCATCTGGCATCCCGTTTGGAAGCCGTGAGCTATCTAATCCTCCTCGCAGCTACCGC
>CAJWBN010000097.1 GCA_913020735.1 uncultured Acidimicrobiaceae bacterium | reverse complement strand
CGAGAACTGATATTTCTTCGGCCAAGGTTGTCGGATGGACGTCATCGCCGTTGATGTCAACAACAACAACGACGTGAGTGGTGACGGTTGCTACAGCGCTCGCCTCAACGCATTCTCCACCCGGCGGTCCTGTTACTACCACTCCCCATATGCCGTGCTCATCGGCTTCGCGAGCCAGTCGTTGACGTTCTGAGGGGCTGTTTGTGTTCCGGAGATCGAGTAAGAGTCTCACTGTGCTCCCCTCAGGTTGGTGACTAGTGGTGTCAGCTCGCGTCCGATTCTTTCAATTACTTCAGTTAATGCGTTGCGTGGCGGTTGGTCATATCCGATCCGACATACGACAAGGTCAACGTCGTATCCGTCTAGTTCATCTGCTATCTCTTCTGCTGATCCAACAGTGGCCGATTTTTCTACTTCGTCCATCGAGGTTTCTATTTGACTTACGAAGTCGACTCCTGTGTTGTCCGCTCCCCACCCAAGCCCGGCATAAACCAAATAACTGGATCGGACCCAATTCAGGGCTTGGCGACGTTCGGTCTCTGAGTCGACTATCCATAGGTTTCGAAGCAAACCAACTGGAGGTGGTGAATCTTCGGTGGGGTTTGATTCTTCCCATGCGTCTCTGTGAGCTCGGATCAGCGTGTTGACCACTTCTTTTGAGAACGCTCCGGAAATGAACAGGCCCAGTCCCCGTCGCCCTGCACGTTTGGCCGCTTTTTCGCTGCTGATCCCAACCCAGGTGGGGGTTTGCGTGTTGGCTTTGAGTGCATCGAGGCCGGCGTTCATGAGTGGGAGCCGTTGACTAATATTTCGTTCCTTGATTTCGAATTCGATGGGTCGGTAACCCATGCCTAGGCCGAGGTGAAACCTGCCCGGAGATTGTTCGTTTATGAGGTTTGCTGCGTTAGCGACTCTTTGGGGTTCATGTAACGGGAGCAACAACACTCCGGTTCCGATTTGGATGTTTTGGGTGGCCGCGAGGGCTGCGCCCGCAGCGGGCATTAAAGCTGGGCAGTAGCCGTCGTAGTATCCGTGGTGTTCTGATAGCCAGAGACTGTGGATGCCGTTCGCTTCAGCTAACTGGGCGTCCTCGATGAGTTCTTGGTATGCCTGCCCAAACGAGCGTGGGTTCGTTGCCGTTGACTGCAAACACCAAAGGCCTATTCCGATGTCCATGCCACAGTGTGGCTCGCGAAGCGGTGGTTGTGCTTGAGTATCGCTGTTTGAGTGCTGCTAGCAGCTATCGAATTGCTGTCGGGCTTGTTCTTGTTCGTCAGGGTTTATGGCCACCGCTATGTCGTTAGCAGCGAACAAGAGGCAAGATTTCGATGCTCCTTGTTTTATTCTTTCTTCAATTTCGACAGCTAACGGCGTGCATAGATCCTGTTTGTCGTATCCAGCTTCTCGTCTACAGGCGCGGAGGAAATTGGTTTTTTGAGATCCGTCCCATTCAGGGCTGGCGGCACAAGACGAGCCGAAGATGGCGATGGTGAGGAAGATGGCCTTCAGACGCATGGGTTTATTGTTGCAGCCTTGACCTTCGCAACCAAGCTTCGCTTGTTCTAGTTGAGCAAGGGACGTTAGAAGTGATCGGCGAGAAAACTGAGATCTGCGTCCAACGCTTGTTGGAATAGTTGCGAATCTTCATGTAGCAGTCCGAAATGTCCGCCTTCGATGTCTTCCCAAGCTTTAGGACCTGCGATGGTGTCGAAGCATTGTTGAGCTACTGCTGGTGATGCGCCGGCGACTTCGTCGTCAGACGCGACGATGTATAAGGTCGGAACAGTGAGTTGGGCGGCAACGACTGGCACGGAGAGTTCTGGCGCTTTTCTTACGACAATGGTGACGTCATTGGACCACTGCGAGCCGTTTCGTTGTCCATAGGTTTTTGCGTATTCCAGCGCGGCTTCGAAGTTGAGCATGACTGGTGCTTCTGAGGTTGGAAGGTCAGCGAAGCGGACCGGTATTGCGGCTGCGGGGTCTTCGGTTAAGTCCCCGTTGGTTGAATAGGCTTTCAATGCTTCGAAATCGTTGAGGTCTGCGGCTGGCTCGACATAGGTTTCGCCGCATCCAGGGGTGTGAGCTATGACCCCAGTGACTCGCGGGTCGAAGGCTGCAACGTATTGAACATTGGCGCCGCCCATGCTTTCGCCCCAGACAACGACCTCTGTTGTTTCCACTCCTTCGAGTGCTAGTGCGTGTGTGATGGCGTCGCTGTAACCACGAACTTGTGTCCATTGGTCGAATCCGAATCGTGGTTCTCCGTCGCTGGCTCCGAAGTTGCGATGGTCGTATGCGACGACGTGGTAGCCAGCTTCGGCGATGCCAGCTGCGTAGGCGTTGACTGACATGTGTGCTGTCGCCGAAAACCCGTGTGCGAGAACGACAAGCGGCGATTCAGGGTTGTTCGCTTTGAAGATTCTTCCTCGTAGCGTCGCTCCTTCGGATTGGAATTCAATTTCTTGGTGGGTTGAGCTCATTGCGGTACCTCCCGTGTAGATGGTCTGGTCTAGGTCAGATAGTTACAAGGCCTTATCTACGTAACTCAAATGCATGTTGGTGACTGGTGAGTCAAAGCCGTCGAACGCTGCTGCTCTTTCGGGTGAGTCGTTGTATTCGGCTACTGCTGATTCGAAGGCTTCGACGTTGCCGGGATAACTGACGATCCATACGAATTCGCTGTTTTCGTTATCGGCGTATGCTGCCTCGATAGTAAATCCGTAGTGGTCTCGGACAGCTGCGATCGTCGGGAACCAGTCAACTAGTCGGTCCATTCCGCCTGCTTCGACCTCGTAGCGTCGCAATTGAACAGTCATTTCTCTCCGATCTCTTAAAAGCATCATTCCACAGAACGGGGTCGCAAGATTAGTAGGCGTTAACGAACTAGTTTCGTTTCATGGCTGGTAACTCTTCATCGGACGCTTTGGGTCTTCAATCGGCAACTGCTCTGCTTGAAATGCTTGCTGCTCGGTCAGTGTCCAGCGTCGAGTTGCTTGATCATTTCATTGAACGAAATGTGTTGTTGGGCGACGAGATCAACGCAATCGTTTCATTGGATCTGGAGCGGGCATCGGAGCTGGCAAGAGCTTCGGATCAGCGCAGGGCCAAAAAACAGGTTGGCGGAATCCTTGATGGGTTGCCGATGACTATCAAAGACGCGATTGCTGTTGAGGGCCTTCGATCGACTGGCGGCGCTGTCGAATTAGCCGAACATGTGCCTTCTAAAGACGCGGAGGCAGTAGCAAAGATCAAGGCTGTTGGTGGAATTGTTTTCGGGAAAACAAATCTGCCCCGTTGGTCGGGAGACATACAGGCATTCAATGAGATTTTCGGCACGACTAATAATCCATGGAATCTGAAGTGCGGTCCGGGTGGTTCATCGGGAGGAGCTTCGGCGGCTGTGGCAACGGGATTGACGCCTTGGGAGGTGGGAACCGATATCGGTGGATCAGTTCGATTACCAGCTCACTTCGCGGGGGTCTGCGGACATAAGCCCAGTTATGGAGTGGTGCCACAGCTTGGATACATAGACCATGTTTCTTACGGGGTGTCTGACGCGGATATCAATGTCTTCGGACCATTAGCAAAAACGGTTGACGACCTCGAACTCCTTTTCGATGTGGTGAGCGGCACTCGTCGTGATATCCAAAGCGGTTGGCAACTTGATCTTCCTTCATCTCGAGGTCCTGCGAAGGATCTGCGGGTCGCGTCTTGGTTGGATGATGCTGACTGTCCAGTAAGCGAAGCTGTCTCAAATGTTTTAGAGACTGCGATCTCTGCGATTGAGGCTGACGGTGTAGCCGTGAACCGTTCCGCTCGTCCCGACGTTGCGTTTAACGATGTGCGTTCGGTTGGTCTGCCGTTGATTTCAGCAGCTACTTCGCCGGGTCGCACCGAAGAGGAACTGGATGCTTTGCGGCAGGTCGTTGATGACCCCTCGTCTGATGAATCGATACGGATGCGCGCCAAATCATCGACGATGAGTCACCGTGATTGGCTCTTACTGACCGAACAACGGGACAAGAATCGTCATTTGTGGTCCAAATTTTTTGAGGGTTTCGATGTCTTGCTCGCTCCAGTCGCATTCGTTAGCGCATTCGAACATCAGCATGAGGGCACGCTCTACACCCGTACCTTGAGCGTGGATGGCCAAACGCGACCGTACTCAGATCTAATCATTTGGACTTCTCAGTTTGGGTACGTGTATTTACCGTCAACTGTTGTTCCAGTCGGCTGGACCGACGATGGTCTACCTGTGGGGATTCAGGTTGTCGGTCCTTATCTGGGTGATCGCACCACGTTGGTATTCGCTAGGTACCTTGAAAATCTGCTGGGCGGATATCGAATCCCGCCGATCGCCAACATTTAGAGGCTTGGAGCCTCATATGGGACCTGGTGATGGCCCGTTCAGCTGTAGGTGGATTCGCCCCAGGTTTCGGAGAAAACAATCTCTTCGAGGCCCATCCGGTCAAGCTTTGTCGGAAATTCTTTCGTTCTATGTCCGACCGCTATATGGGCGACTGTTGCTGCGTCTTCGGGCATTCCTAATAGTTCTTTTACCTGAGGTTCGAAGAGACATAGCAGCGTTGTGAGCGATGCTCCCAGTTGCGCTTCGCGGCATCCCAAAATGAAGTTCTGAACCGCTGGATATATCGATGCTCCGCCTACGACTGATAGGCGGCCTAGTTCGGTGTCAGTTGGGTGGGTGTCTTCGAGGTGTGCACATGCAACGACCATGACCGGTATCTCTTCGAGGTGGTCGGCAAAGTGGTCGGCGTTTCTGAGGAGTCGCGCTGCTTTGTCAGAACCGATGTTGATGTCTCCAGTTTGTGCATCAGCTAGGTATGCCTTCCAAGGAACCCGATACCACTCTGCTAGTTGGTTCCGTTTTTCTTGGTCTTTAACCACAATGAACCGGACTGGTTGGCGGTTGCCGCCTTGCGGGGCGAACCGTGCATAGTTAAACGCTGTTTGCAGTTGTTCATCTGTAACGGGCTCGTCACTGAAATATCTGGTTGTGACTGCGCTGTAGATGGCGTCCCCGAGTTCCATATTTCCCCCTTTGTGTACCTCACATGTTGAAGCACACGTTGATTGTTGATCCAGGTCAACTTAGACCACCAAACTGGACATCTCGACAGAACTTGGTCGACATTTAGCTCAAGCATCCGAAAACCGGCAGACCCGAACCCAAAGTGCATCTCGCATGAGAGACTGTGCGAGATGTTGACTGCCTTAATTACCGGAACTTCAACTGGGATCGGCCGGGCAACGGCCCTGAAGTTAGCCAGAAGTGGCCTCACCGTCTGGGCCACTATGCGTGATCCTTCGATGGGGGCTTCTCTAAAGTCAATCGCCGATGCCGAACACCTTGACCTTCGCATTCTCAAGTTAGACGTTGAGGATGAGGGGTCAGTTCAAGCCGCTTTTGAAGAAACCGGAGGCATCGACGTCCTTGTCAACAATGCTGGGCTGAGCCCAGTTGGGTCGGTTGAGGAATTCGAGTTAGCTCAGTGGAAACAACTATTCGAAACCAATGTGTTCGGCCTGATTCGTTGCACACAAGCAGCCCTTCCTCACATGCGGAATCAAGCTTTCGGACGCATCATCAATATTTCTTCAGTGGCTGGGCGTGTCGCTATACCAATGTTCGGTCCTTACTCTTCCTCGAAATGGGCAGTTGAGGCCTTAACGGAGACACTCGCCTCAGAAGCATCCATCTTCGGAATCTATGTGAGTCTCATAGAACCAGGTGCAGTAGCAACACCGATTCGGGAGAAAACGGGTCAACCCGACAGAAACAGTCCTTACCGTCCAGTGGCGAAAAACTGGGGATTTAGTGTCGGCTACGACCACGCATTTCCTTCCGAACCAGAAGACGTGGCGGATTGCGTCGCGCAACTCGTCGCAGACCCTTCTCCTCCGCTCAGAGTGACGGTGGGGCGAGGTGTGCAGCAAATGGTTGAGTTGCGAGCGCGTCACAACGATGAGGAGTGGGTTGATCTCTGGTCTTTAGAAACGTCCGATTTTTTGTCGACTTGGGAGTCGCTTACCGGTGACGACTTGACGGACCTTTCCCAGCTGCCCGATAGCTAACTGTTTACGGCGCTCTTCCCGAGAGAAACTGCTGTTCGGCCCACCCTTTGTCGTAAGGCGAGAAGAAAGCGACTTCGATAGTTAGGCGATCAATCAGCCAGCCGCCATCTACTTTCAAATACTCATCGTTGTATGTTGCAGCTAACCAAACTGCTTCGCCGCTACTCGCGTCGGTGCATGGCTGGAACAGAAGCCAGTGACCCGTAGCTGTTTGTCCATTGATTTCGATTATCGGGTTCATCACCTGATGTCGGGCAATCGAAATTCGGCTTCCTGCGCCTTCAAAATGTTTTCGTATTCCGTCTCGACCTTCGGCGAGACCGAACGTTCGACCCCCATCCCAAACGCCAGCTTCTGTGAACAGGCCAGCGATTCCATCTGGGTCATATCCTTCATCACAAAAACGGCAGTACTTAGCCTTTAATTGCTTTATCTCTTCGATGTCTTCAAGTCGCTCAAGTCGACTCTCGATACTCGTCACCAAATAACCCCCTTCTTCCGGTCAAACAGGTCGCTCCTGCAGCTAAGAGTTGACCTAACGGCCACAATTACAGCATGAAGTGAAAGAGCATATTCTTGCACCCTCTTCTCGGCCCATAGCATGTGGCCTCTCTTTTACCTCTATTGTCAGAATTCGACCTGAAGTAGCTCTCCTCAAGGAGGGTTACATGAACACTCGATGGGACTGGTTTGTTGTGAGTAGCGATGAGCAGGGTGACGAAAATCCGACATGGGCTTGGGACTGCGATGTCACAGGCCGCAAATACACCATTACTTTCGGAGCGGCGGAGGAGATCTTCGATGGAGCTCCTAGCTCCGCTATCTGGTATTCAAACCCAAATGACGAATCTGATTACAACGATCAACCAATCCTGTTACCAACTGAGATGCTCATAGAAGCTCTCGTTGAGGTTTACGGTGCAGATCAACTGGACCACGCAATCGAACAACATCTCAATACTGAGGTATCGATGCTCCCACCAAGAGATCTCACTGACTAAGACCTAGCTGAGGGGTTAGCGACTCAAGCTGGTTCTTGAATAGTTGAAGAGACCATCACGAGTGGGGCCTGCAAACAAGCCACTAACCCAGGTAGGTCAGACCCTTTATCGCGTCAACGAAACGAGAAGGTCAGGTACTCGGGCGTCTATAAACTCTCGCACCGCGTCAACCCGAGGGCCGCCTACCCGACCAGCAGTAGCTGCGCTTAGGGATGCTTTATTCCAAAACACCATTTGGTGTACAAAGTCGCTTACGCCGTACTCCCATTCGCCACTGAAACTTTTATCGACCATTCCATCAGCGACCACCCCTACTAATTGGCCGCTCATGTTGACGACAGGGCTTCCACTTGAACCCTCGCCCACGTTCACCGCATCAAACTGGAAATGAGAAGGGGCATCTATCCACTCTGGGGGTGGATCCCAAAAAGAAACTCGACCACCGTAGATCGCCCATTCCAAGTCCTGTGGGTGACCAACTCCCACGACCAGTTGCTCGAGTTGTCCCTCTGGTGCAAGGGGCACCCAGCTTTCACCAGTGGTGGCTAGCTTTAGCAACGCTAGGTCCGGTGACCAATCTGGGGGTACTGAACCAACGACCGTGCCGCTCAATGTTCGGCCATCGAATGTTTTGGCCTTAATAGTCTGTGCGCCTTCGACAACGTGTGCGTTGGTGATCAGGTATCCGTCGGATGACACGAAGAACCCTGTGCCGCCACTGAAACTGTCGGTGAGGATGTCATCTTGGCTTTGCACTGTCAGTTGAACGACAGCATGTTGTGTCGACTGGCCGACCGATTTAACTAATGCCCGTTCTTCGACGCTGATGTCATCTGGGTCTTGCAGTGTGGCTGCCATCATCTCGAGATAGCGGGTCTCTTCAAGCGGCGAGGTGTTTACCAAGATGTCTTTGATCCAATCCATCAACCCTCCCCAGTGGAGACACACTCGGCAGACATCAGATGGGATGTTTGGAGGTACGAAACCTGGGTCGACGGTGACCGCTTTGTTGCGGGCTGCTCTGTTAGCTTGCACGAGCCCTGGGACATGTTTTTCGATGAAGTCGGCGACAACATCTGCAGTTGGGCCGAAACCGGTTGTGTCGAGCAGGGCACGAAACTCGAGTGCGTTCCAAAGTGGTTTGTCCTGCAGGTTAGCGACGACTGATTTCGGAAGTGAATGACTCCGCTCACCGCTCAACACCCCTATTAGATCTCCATTAACGCCGAGGATTGTGCTTCCGCTTGCTCCACTGTCACTCGGGTTGGTGTACATGATTCGGTCGAAAGGCTCCGAGGAGTCGATGCCGGTAATCACGCCACCGAAGCCAGCCCAAAGCAACGTCGCGGGGTGTCCGACATATACGGAGATGTCACCTTTGGAAGGTGTGGATCCAATGGGAACGAATGGGAATCCGTCGCCATCTACTTTCAAAATGGCGACGTCGGGTGAATACGACACGTTTCGGGCGACGAGCGTCGCGGGAAACTTACGTCCGTCGTAGGTGACAACTGAATAGTTGCCGTCGCCCGTGACCACGTGTCCGGCGGTCACCAGATAGCCGTCAGATGAAATGAAGGTGCCAGTGCCCTGCCCGAAATTTTCAAACAGGATATCGACGACCGCCCAGCGAGCTCGCTGGACCAGCGAAGAGACAGCTACACGTTGATCGCTGGTTATCCCTGACGGTGACTGCGCATCGAAGAACTCCAGTATTTCTGACCGGCTGCTCTCGATGTTCTTCACGGCAGCTTGCACCTTTGTCACATCGCCGCCCGAGCACTTGGCAGCGGCTGCACTCTCGACGGACATGGACACTGGGCTCGTTTGACCAGGCGGTACTGGGTTACTGAGAGGGAAAGCTTTCGCAGTGGTTTTCAACCCAAATATGTTTTTTTT
>CAJWBN010000096.1 GCA_913020735.1 uncultured Acidimicrobiaceae bacterium | reverse complement strand
ACTCCGACCACTACTATTGACTCTTGAAGGAGTAGAGATGGCCGGCTACGACACAAACCGACCCCGACCCACTGACAGTGGTTCGTTTGTCGGGCTTCCAGGTGACCCTGTAGTCGCTCATCCCAGCGGCGACCATCAGGTCGCTGGAGAGGATAATTCTGAGGTGGTTTCCGTCGCTGGGGGAGAAGACGATATAGGACCAACCCTTCAAAGCGTCCCTCAAGCTGTTCCACCTTTGGACCGAAGAGTGCCGATGATGGCCGTTATCGGAGGCCTTGGGGGTTTAGTCATAGTTCTATTGATATGGCGCCGGCTGATGGGAAGACGTGGCTGATGGGCTTCAACGTCTGTCCCCAGTTCCAAGATTGAACTTGTGAATTCTCTTGAACCGCAGTCTTTAACTTTTCGTCCGCGTCACTTGAGTCCTAGTTCTGCTTCCACTTTTCGCCAATGTCCCCGTCGGTGGCGACTGAGATACATCGACAAACTGCCAGACCCTAAAGGTGAGCCTGCAGTACTTGGCACGTTTGTTCACGAAATACTTGAGGAACTATTAAGCCTTGAAGCGAATCAACGGTCGATTGATACTGCGAGAGAAATTGCTCGGACGCTCTGGGATCGAATTCTTATCGACGAAGATTTCATCGGTTTGGGTCTTTCGGAAACCGAAGTGAAGTCGTTCATGTGGAAGGCTTGGCGGCTTATAGAGAGATATTTCCTCCTTGAAGATCCGGCAGAGGTTGAGGTTGTTCGTGCCGAACAAAAATTGTCAGTCGAAATTGGGGGAGTGCCGTTTTTCGGAATCGTCGATCTAACCGAGCGGGTTTCTTCTGGGCTTCGAGTTGTGGACTACAAGACTGGCAAAGCCCCTGGGTCCAGATATGTAGATGACAAATTGTCCCAAGTTTGGCTTTATGCGGCAGCACTAGCCGAAGAAGATTTCGATGTAAGTGAAGTGCGCCTCATGTACCTAACGAGTGGGGCCATCGATCGGCCGTTCGACTCGGCGGCAGTTGCCAGTGCCGTAGAAATTCATCGCCAGACATGGGATCGTTTATGTCAGGCGATTGATACGGAAAAATTTTCTTATAAAACCGGTCCGCTCTGTAATTGGTGCCCATATTTGGAGCATTGCCCTGAAGGAGCCGCTGAAGCCGAGAGACGCTACGGACCGCGAGACTGAGGATCAGCGGTTGAGTGCCTGAACTTCCCGAAGTAGAAACAATACGCCGACAACTTCGTGGCGAAATTATTGGCCAGATGGTGCTTCGGGCCGGGAGCCATCAATCTGAGAAGTTTTTGCCTGCGAGGAAAACTAAGGGCCGACGATTCATCGAATTAGCTCGGCGAGGCAAGTATTTAATCGGCGAATTCGATGATGAGACAGAATTAATTATTCATCTCGGTATGACAGGTCAACTGCTTGTTGATCGGGAAGCAGAATTTGCAAAAAACCATGATCAATACTGCCGGGCCTGGTGGTCATTGACTGACGACAAAACCGTTGTTTTCAGAGATGTACGGAGATTTGGACGGATAGCCGTCGTGGGTAAAGGTGATTATTCGAAAATTCCTACGTTGAGGGATATGGGGCCGGAGCCTTTTTCTGTTGGACTCACTGGCAATGATGTTTGGCATAGAACCCGGGGTCGGAGAAGTCGAATAAAAACTCAGCTATTAAGTCAACGTCTCATCGCTGGAGTAGGAAATATTTATGCGGACGAAGCACTATTTCTTGCCCAAATTAATCCGGCTGTGAGATCGATTAGTCGATGTCAGGCACAGAGGCTTCTCGATTCCGTGCGCACCGTCTTTTCTGAAGCGATCGAGAGGGGCGGCACAACGCTGCGCGATTATCGGAATCTCGAAGGGGAAGGATCGAATCAACACCACCTCAAGTGTTACGGAAGAGCAGGTGAGTCATGTGTCGTTTGTGGTTCCACCCTTCGTCTTCGAGTTATTGATGCTCGTTCGACGACCTGGTGTCCGCAATGTCAGGCGCGTTGATTTGGGGTTTTAACTGGTTTGCGGCTTCGGAGTCTTAACTCGCGAAACCAATACGCAGGCGACAAGAGAGCTGATCATAATGAAACCAAATGCCCATTTGTAAAGATCATAAGCTTCGCTTGGATTGGCTGGCTCGCCCGTAATCGCGAACATGGCGGCTAGACCGAGGGCGCCACCGAACTGTCTCGCTGTTTGAGTAACGCCGCCTGCGAGACTGAAATATTCAGGTGTTACCTCTGAGACACCAGCAGCAGCTAGCACTCCCAGAGTCATCCCCATCCCGGTGGCACTTAACAAAAGCCCCGGGAGATAACCAGACCAATAGTTAGCCTGCTCACCGAGCATAGTGATCCACCAAAACATTCCGAATGCGCAGATGAAGGTTCCTGGCCCAGCGACTGATCTGTGACCGTAACGGTCCGCGAGAGGGCCGGCGAATGTCGCACCGATGGTGACCGCTAGAGCACCGACGGCGGTGGACAAACCAGTTACGCCTATTGAATATTCCCACGCATCTGTCAAGAACAACACGAGGGAGAGCATTAGTGCGTACATCCCCAAAGTGAATATGAACAGGGCTACCGATGCTCGGCGGAATGACTGGATCTGAACTAATGCCCTAGGAAGAATCGGTTCAGGGTGCCTTTTATTGCGATAGGCGAAAGAACCAAAAAGCGTTACACCGATTAATACCGAAATCACAGTTCCGATAGATAACCAACCCCATTCACGCCCTTGAACGATGGCCAATACGACGAGAGCCGTCGCGGAAGAAAGTAGGGCGCCACCCACTACGTCGGGTTTCGCAGCCGAGTCATCTTTCGGAGTTTCACTGAAGACGCGATTGCTTAGAACAAACGCCACCACGCCGATCGGCAAATTGATCATAAAAGCCCATCGCCAACTGGCTAATTCGATGATCCCCGCACCTATTGCTGGACCGAACCCGTT
Source organism: uncultured Acidimicrobiaceae bacterium (assembly GCA_913020735.1). Taxonomy (GTDB): domain Bacteria; phylum Actinomycetota; class Acidimicrobiia; order Acidimicrobiales; family Poriferisodalaceae; genus MedAcidi-G3. The sequence goes on along the minus strand of CAJWBN010000096.1, from coordinate 6,112 downwards.
AGCGGATGCGAAGCAAGCCCCCCAAAGAGTGACCGCTGTTGCTCGCCGTTCGGGCGGCCATGAGGCAATCACCAGCCCCATCGAAGCAGGGGTAATTAAAGCAGCCCCGATTCCTTGCAAAGCTCGCATGCCGACCAGAAAAGATGGAACTGGTGCCGCTGCCACGCCAATAGAAGCAACTACAAACACGATCAATCCCAAAGACATTACGCGTAGGCGACCAGCGCGATCCGCGAGTCGACCGCTTACGACTAGAAGCGCGGCATAGACGAGCACGTAGGCGTTGAGGACCCAAGACAACTGAGCATTTGTTACTCCATCAAAGTCTCGTCGAAAGCTTGGGAAGGCGACATTGACTACTGAACCGTCGACACCTACCAAGAACATGGCCAAACCGGCGGCGATTAGGGCGAGCCAAGCTTTCCTAGAGATAGTTCCATTGGACATGTGCGAACCTTAAACGCGATCGGCCGGCAAGAAGCAATCCAACAGTTGAGTTGATGGCATTAAATAAGGTGGCCTTATTGGCCTTGGCAAGTCTCACACCACCAGCAGCTTCTGCCCGCAAGTTTGGTGATTTTGATGGAAGAAGCGCAACGTCTACAGGGCTGCCCCTCGCGTTTGTACACGTAGAGGGCATCTCCAGGTTTTAAACGACCTGGAGTTGCTCCAGAATCTGCATTGCTCACTGTGACGATTCGGTTTAACCGAACACCCTGCCGCAATTGCGAGACCGACACGGCCCATAAGTCTTTGAGCTCGCTTTGTGTTAGGTCGGACGACGGACGTTCAGGGTGAATCCCTAACAAGAAAAGAAACTCGGCTCGATAAACATTTCCGATTCCGGCGATCACCGATTGATCTAACAGAGAAATAGCGATAGGTGTTTTGCGGTTCGCCAGACCAGCAGCGAAATCTTCCCATTTACTGCCTCGACGAAGTGGGTCAGGTCCCAAGTCATCGGTAACTCTTAATAACTCCTCCCTGGGTATAAGCGCACAAGTTTGCGGCCCGGTGAGATGCCAGGCCCTGGTGCCTTCTAGGCGAAGACGGACGGTGTCCGAAGGTTCGGTCTCAAGAGCTTGGGGTCGGAACTTGCCGATTAAGCCCAAGTGAATATGAAGAATCGTCTCTTCAGAAAAAGTAAGAAATAGATGTTTTCCAAAGGCCTCGCTCTTCAGCAAAGATTTCTGGTTTATAACCGAGGCTCCATGTTCAAATCGACCTTGTGGTGAAGAAGCTGTAACAAGCCCTGTGACCAGGTCAGTTCGCAAATCTTTAGATAACCGATGAATAGTGTGGCCTTCGGGCACCGTATATTTCTAGTGCTTGTGGAAACGTGAGGTCGACATATGGCGCTCGGAATTGAAGAAGTCTTGGTGGGTTGCTGGACGGATGAGGAAAATGCCACGGGTGTGACCGTGATTCTCCCACCTAAAGGTTCCCTTGGAGCTCTGGCGGTGCGAGGTGGAGCGCCGGGAACAAGAGAGGCATCAGCGCTTGGGCCAAACGGGTCTGGAGTGGAATGCCATGGGGTTGTGTTATGTGGGAATAGCGTATTTGGTTTGGCCGCCGCAGACGGTGTAGTGGAATGGTGCGTGGAGCAAGGTCGCGGCTTGGAATTAGCCTCTTCGGTTATTCCAGTAGTTGGCGCCGCAGTCATTTTCGACATAACCGGACCAGATAACCCTAGACCAGGCCCGATCGCAGGCCGATTAGCGTGCGAGGCTGCAACTAATTCTGACCCGACATCACAAAGAGTGGGTGTCGGTAGGGGTTGCACCGTAGGCAAAGCTGCCGGTCGGGCTTACAGACGTCCAGGCGGCCAAGGAATAGGGATTGCCGAATCGGGAGGCCTTACTGTTGGAGCGGTCGTCGCAGTGAATGCGTTCGGCGATGTCCTCAATGCCGATGGTTCGGTGATGATTGGGTCGTCCGCTCCGCCTGAAGCTCCTAGGTACCCGTATGTGTCTATTGAAGAAATATCGGCATGGGAATCAGGTGAAGAGAAAGCCAATACGACGATTGGATGTTTGGTGACAAACGCCCGCCTTACCAAGGCTGAAGCCTGCCGAGTAGCAGACTTGGCACACACTGGAATTGCAAGATCAATTGACCCGCCCCACACTTCAGTTGATGGGGATGCTTTGTTCCTTCTCGCTACGCAAGAGGTGGAAGCAACACCTGATCTGGTCGCTGAGCTTGGAACAAAAGCTGTCACGTTGGCAATCAGGAACGCTATGGAATAGCGGTTGCTACCTGATCAAGAAATTGCTGTGTCACCTAACCCCTCGCGGATTATGCCAACATCAGTGCACCAGAGAAAGGAGGTGGTCCAGAAAATGCCAATACTTAATAGGACTCTGGAGGTGGTCGGGCGCTGAAGCGGCCTGCCAACTTGGGAGGAAGCTTCCATCGTTATTTAACGAAGAGGTGGCGACTCCAACCCGGATCATCCCATCTGTCGGTGTGCGTGCCGGTCCTCGCGCAATCAAGTCCTAGCTAATGCGGTTAGGTAACCCACCTCAGATGAACTGAAGCGCCCTCGCTCTCGTGGCGAGGGCGCTTCTATTCGACAAATTGCTCGGTGATGCGGGCTTTCCTTTCCAAAGACTTGCCCTATCAAACTATTTTTCAAGGTTTCTGATCTTGTTTTGTAACCGCGATTTGAGGGTCTTAGGCAATTTGTCGACTACTAGGTCGTAACTATCTTCGATCCATTCTTGAATGTCCTCTAGAGACACGGATCCATCTACAGAAATGTGATTCCAATGTTTCTTGTGGAAGTTGCTAGCGCGAACAGCGGGATGTTGCTGACGAAGTAACTCCGCCTTTCCAGGATCACATTTGAGCATGACCGAGGGCGTAGTTGAACGTAGTGGAAGCAAAGCAAACATTTTTCCCCCGACCTTGAAGACAGATACATGCTCTCCAAAGGGGAAATCCTCAATAGCTTCCGGTTGCGCTAAACACGTTCGGACCAAGGTTTCTCGCGTCATTCTCGCTCCATTCCCCAATTAGAGCATCTGAAGTGTCACTATGCGACGGTGACCAACAGTGACCAAAGGCTTGAGTTTGAATGTCCACGATGCTCCGAAGCAGCTTGCCAGCCGTTCTACGGACCTTGTGAATCATGTCGTGACGATCTGCGACAGATGTTTGTAGCGGAAAGTAAAGATGTTGAAAACAAACGCTACGAACCAAAGATGAATGTCACTCCAAATGCTGTAGCGACAAAGGAATAAGGGAAATCTTTCTTCGCAGACCCAGTCGATAGATCATGGCTAGTAATCACCGAAGGCCGCGTCGAGGGGGAATAGAGAGTTATGGCTTAGGTGACCAATTACTTAACTTCTCAACTGTTGCGAGCGCCTCTTGGGTGGAGCCGGCGAATGAAAATCGAATGAAACGATGTCCTTCAGTGGGGTCAAAGTCAATACCCGGCGTCACCGCTACACCTAATTCGTTCAGCCATTGTTGGGCCAACGATTGGCTGTCGTCGCACAAGTGATCGACCTGTGCCCAGATATAAAAAGCGCCATCAGCCGGAGCAAGATTATCGATGCCTATGGTAGGTAAACCCTCCAACAGAATTCTTCGATTAACGCTGTAACGAGCAAGGTTTGCCTCAAGCTCATCCTGACTTTCGAAAGCACCCAGGGCAGCGTGTTGGGAGACCGATGCGGCAGCGATGAAAGCATTTTGAGCCAAACGCTCAACTGGTGACACTAAAGCCTGAGGCAAAACCAACCACCCGACGCGCCAGCCGGTCATGGAGAAGTATTTTGAAAAACTGTTAACTACTACCGCTTCATCCCAGTAGGCGGCAGCAGTAGGGGCTTCGTTTCCATAGGTAACCCCGTGATAAATTTCGTCTGAGATGAGCCGAACTTCATTCTCTTTGCACCAGTTGATTAGCTCTACAAGTTCGTTTTCTAAGAGCATTGTTCCTGTCGGGTTTGACGGACTGGCAACCACTAATCCGTCAATTTGGCCAATTGATTCCAGCCCATCTGGCGAGGGTTGGAATCGTGTCTCGGGACCAACTGGCAAATCTATAACTTCTACACCTAAGGCTCGAAGCACGTTGCGGTAACACGGGTAGCCCGGGGTTGGAACAACTACTCGATCGCCAGGTTCGAAACATGCAAGGAAAGCCAACGTAAATGCGCCGCTTGCTCCCATTGTGATGGCAATCCGTGAGGATGGAATATCGGTGTTGTACCACTCCAGGTAGTGACGATGTAAACGCTCGCGGAGGGAGTCCATTCCAAGTGCAGACGTGTAGCCAAGAATTTCGTTTTCGATTGCGTCGATAGCGTTTCTTCTAGCTCCTGAAGGTGCGGGCGTGGAGGGCTGACCGACCTCGAGGTGGAGCACCTCCTTGCCAGCATTTTCTCGATCTGCCGCCGATCGCATTACCTCCATGACATAGAAAGGCGGAATGTCGGACCGGTTCGATGGTGCTATGGCCATACCAGGAGTGTGGCGGGTATCGCCCTAGAAGCGGGTCTTTTAAGACCATTACTTCTTTGAAAATAGGACTGAAATAAAAAAAGCCTTTTGCGGTACTCATCTCATGAAGCATGCTGGAGGTATGAGCACCGCTTTAATGACTGACCTCTACGAAGTCACCATGCTTGACGCCGCGCTTCGATCGGGCGTTGCCTCACGGCAAGCGACCTTCGAAGTTTTTGCGAGAAGGCTGCCCGCTGGTCGTGGTTACGGTGTTGTCGCTGGACCTGGACGCTTGGCTGAACAGCTGGCCGAGTTCCAATTTTCCTCGGTTCAAATCGATTATTTGGCGAGCCTTGGTCGATTCAGCGACGACCTCCTGGAATTCCTCAAGACTTTCCAATTCGAAGGGGAGGTATGGAGCTACAGAGAAGGCGATTTTTATGTACCGGGCAGTCCAGTGTTAAGAGTGGATTGTTCTTTTGGTGGAGGCCTTCTCCTTGAGACTCTGGTTCTGTCAGTTCTGAATCATGATTGTGCCGTCGCCTCAGCTGCTGCTCGAATGCATGACGTAGCCAATGGTCGACACCTCATCGAAATGGGTGGCCGAAGAACGCACGAAGAAGCGGCGGTAGCTGCCGCGAGGGCAGCTTGGTTGGTTGGCTTTGACACAACATCAAATATGGAGGCTGGGATCCGTTTCAATGTGCCAACAGCGGGCACATCAGCGCACGCTTTTACGCTTGCCCATGATGATGAAGAGTCTGCGTTCGAAGCGCAAATTGAAGCTCATGGTCTTGAAACCACGCTGTTAGTGGATACGTATGAAATAGAGACTGGTATTGACCGCGCATTAGCCGCTGCAAAAAGATTGGGAGGAGTTCCTGGGGCTATTCGAATTGACTCAGGCAATCTCGCGGATGAGGCGCTGAGAGCCCGACGAAAGTTAGACGCTAATGATGCTGAATCGACTCGGATCGTTGTTTCAGGCGACCTCGATGAATACCGAATTGCTGACTTAGCTGACCTGCCTATTGATGGATACGGGGTCGGAACACAATTGGTCGTTGGGTCCGGTCACGCCACCGCTGGCATGGTCTACAAATTAGTGGCTATCGCCCGAAGATCAGGAACCTATGAACCCGTTGTTCCGGTTTCTAAGTCTTCTGAGGGTAAGGCAACTAGGGGTGGGGTCGTACGCCCTTATCGGATTGTCGATCAAGGTACTGCAGTTGATGAAATTCTTGTTCAGCATGACCGTCCCGGTCCACCCGATGCTAGAGCACTTCACGTCCCACTATTTCGCGCATCAGGACCTGCGTATCCCTACAGCCTTGAAGGTGATCGGGAATTTCACCTTCGTGTTCGAAAGGAATTGCCAGACTCTATGCGACTGCTGAATTCCGAACCGCTGTTTGAAGCACGCACTTTATAGACCGAACTGAAGTCAGTATTTCGTTCGATTCGAGGGAATCAACGGCTGATGAAAATCCCTTGAGAAGCACCCGCTTCCAAGGTTCGGGCTACGTCAATTACCCGTGGACCATCCCGTCTGACAATAGCGATCACAGAAACATTGTCAGATATCTGGTGTTCTCGGTCTCCATCAAAAGCCAAAGTAGAAGGGCCCAACAATTCCACCTCTTCTTCTAGATTT
>CAJWBN010000095.1 GCA_913020735.1 uncultured Acidimicrobiaceae bacterium | reverse complement strand
AAGACGCGTACCACGCCGAGCACCAAAAAGACCTCCGCAACAGCAAAGCAAACAGTCCCCGCTAAGCCAAAACCCAAATATCGGCCGAGTCCGCGAATAGGACCTAAGGTTTCCTGCTTTACGTAGGCGCGCAACGTCGACACAAGATCATCTACGTCTGCTTTTATTCCTCCGGTTTGACTCGCCATAACGCCCGCTGGGTTGAGGTTCTTAGTGTTCAGCATGCCAGACTTGCAGGCTTGCACCACCATCAGTCACGGCTTCTCATCTCTGGTGACCAGAATTTCTTCTAATCCTCGTAGCTGATCCTCAATTACCGTCAAGCGATCATCGCATCCTGCAGCCGCCAGTATTCTCTGTCTGTCAAATGGCCCGGCTGGCAGCAATTCGGCTATTCGATAAATAAGCTCAGTCGCTTCGAGGCCTACCGAAATCGCATCCTCATCCACGGCAGGCATTTGGTAGCCCATCTGTCTTGCGCTTTCGACAAAGTCGCTAAACCGTCGCAAAACCACTTGAGCTCGCTCCATTGATCCACTGGTTGAAGCATCATGCACTTCCCTCACCGAAGCAACGGGAAACGGTGAATCCGAGTGCCACTGTTCGATATTGATCTTGGACGTCCCTAAGACCAGCAAATTTGACCGGCCATCTGGCATCAGGTCGTGCTGAATAATCTCTGCCATACAACCAACCGGAAAACGCGCATCTCCACCGCCGACCTCTTGTCCGCGCTCTATAAGAACGATTCCGAACTGAGAGCCACTATCGATGCAGTACTGGCTTAACTTCTTGTAACGCTCTTCAAAGACATGTAACGGCAAAACGCCCCCCGGATACAACACGGCACTCAAGGGAAACATCGGAATTTTCTTCGCTGCATGTGGCTCAGACGCCATTTGATCCTGGACTTTCTACGCTCCAACAAGAGGAGTCCTATCAGAAACAAGTCCAATGTGTTCACTAATCAGGAAAGAGACTTGAGATCAGGTTCCACAGACCACATAATTTCGTTTTGTGGAGATCATTACGGCACTATTTCTGGAACACTTCGAGATGCGGCAAGCAGAAGGTGGTTCGGCGAGGCTCGACCTCACCGGCGTTCACTTTTCGCTTACTGCCCCTGGTGGCTTTCCAACTACCATTCAACCGCATCTGATGGTGCTACTCAGGTGTCCGAGCGACCATCAAGGGTTGGCAGCTCTGGAGGTGACCTTTGAAGCTGACGGGGAACCAATGGACGTTCGAAACGTTCAACCAGTAACCGTGGAACCCGGAAAGTTCGGTTACAACCTAGTTCAGGCCACTTTGGAGATATCCAACGCTGCAACCATCGAAGCGCATTGCAGAATAGACAACGGCCCTATAACGAAGGTGCCGCTAACCGTCAGCGCACCGTAAAGAAATTTGAATGCCCTACGCCTCAAGCCTCTCTACCCATGAGGATCCAGGTATCGCCGTCGCTGAGGCGATCGGCCAAGTTCTGGACAGAATCGGTTCCTCGCCTGATTTTGCCGTCGTCTTCATGTCCGGCTATTTCAAAAACCGACTCACTCAAATCCGATCAGCTATTGAAAATCTGCTCGCCCCGAAGGTCCTGATCGGCTCTACAGCTGACGCTCTTATCTGCGGCTCCAGAGAAATAGAAGATCAGAGTGCGTTAACCATCTTTGCTGGCAATCTAGAGGGCAAGGTGACTCCCTTCCGTGTTTCAAATGAACACGGTTCCTTTGGTGATGCCATGAAGGCCGTGACCGAAGTAGACGCCCACACAATGATCCTGCTTGCCGACCCAAACTCATTTCCGGCGGAAGAGGCTATTAGTCAGTGGCGATCCACTCATCCACATATTCAGATTATTGGAGGACTCAACTCTTCTTTCCCTACTCAGACATCAGGGTCTCTGTTTGTTGATGGCGAGATTTACCGAGAGGGCGGAGTAGGTCTTCTTGTAGGAGGCGCAGTTCAAATCGAACCTTTAGTCGCTCAAGGTTGTCGCCCGATTGGTACCCCTCTAATCGTCACCAAATCAAAAGGAAATCTGATATACGAATTAGGAGGGCAACCTGCTCTCAAGAGGCTCGAAGGGGTTATCGCCTCCCTGCCAGAGACCGAACGACTGCAGGCAAGTCAAGGGCTCCACATCGGCCGAGTTATCGATGAACACAAATTAGACTTCGCGCCAGGAGATTTTCTCATTCGAGCCGTCATGGGAGCTGATTCAGATAGTGGTGTAGTAGCTATAGGCGATTTAGCGCCCATGGGGAGCACGGTTCAATTTCAAGTCCGAGATGCTTCTGCCGCTACAGACGACCTAGAGCATCTGGCTTCTAACATGGCGATTGGTGACGCCGCCCTTTTATTCACATGTAATGGCCGCGGCACAAACCTATTTGAATCGCCAAATCACGACGCTTCTAGGGTCGCCTCTCTTGTACCGGGAGAGGTAGTGGCCGGAATGTTCTGTGCCGGAGAGATTGGCCCTGTTTCTGGAGAATCCTTCCTACATGGCTTTACTGCATCAGCTGCGATTTTCCGTGGCTGAGCCTCCCCAGTCTCAGTCGAGCAGCGGACTAGGCTCGCGACTCGGGAGGTATCGTGACCAGCGACCTTGAGACTCGACAGATCAACACAATCCGCGCATTAGCGCTTGATGCTGTCAAACGTGCCAACAGCGGCCACACCGGGACAGCCATGGCTCTAGCCCCGCTAGCCCATGTTCTCTTTACCAAGGTTATGAAATACGACTCTGGAGATCCTTCGTGGCCGGATCGTGATCGATTCATACTGTCCGCAGGTCACGCCTCAATGCTCTTGTACTCGATGCTTTACTTGACGGGCTTCGGACTGGAACTGGACGACATCAAGGACTTCCGCCAAGTCGGCTCCCGCACTCCTGGCCATCCAGAGGTGGGAGTAACACCGGGTGTCGAGGTAACGACAGGACCCCTCGGTCAGGGCATTGCAAACGCCGTCGGAATGGCGCTGGCCGAACGGCACCTTAGGGCGCGCTTAGGTTCGGAGGTTGTCAACCACAAGATCTGGACGATCTGTGGCGACGGAGATCTAATGGAAGGCATCAGCCATGAGGCTGCCAGCCTTGCCGGACATCAACAGCTTGGAAACTTGGTCGTAATTTATGACGACAACAAGATCACCATCGACGGAACCACCGACCTCGCACTATCTGACGACGCAGAAAAGCGATTTGAATCGTATGGATGGGACGTGCGTAATCTCGGCGAAGCCTCAGAGGACACAGCAGCCTTAGAGGAGGCGCTCTTGGAGGCAGCTAATTCAAACGATAAACCCACGCTTCTAATTCTTCAAAGTCACATAGGTTTCCCTGCCCCCAATGCCGTCGATACGCCTGGAGCTCATGGCGCAATCACGGACGACACTGAAATCGCTGGTGCAAAAACTGCGATGGGGATGGACCCCGATTCAACATTCAGTGTGGATGAAGATGTCCTAGCTGCATATCGAACAGCGGGAACTCGCGGCGCCTCTTTACGAGAGAACTGGACCCAGCAGGTCGCTGAAAGCGATCTCAGTGCAACCTGGATTGAAACACTCTTAACAGGCAAGCCGATACCTAATTGGTCCGATGAGCTTCCCAGCTACGAAGCAGGAATTTCCCTGGCTACTCGCAACGCGAACAATCAGGTAGTTGATGCGCTCGCGGATGTAGTCCCCTCTTTGGTTTCGGGGTCAGCTGACCTTACTGGGAATACAGGTACCAACATCGCAAGTGAACCTATGACTGCTGTTAGCCCAGACGGACGGAAGCTTTACTACGGCGTCAGGGAACATGGCATGGGGAGTATCGCGAATGGCATGGCCCTACACGGTGGCTTGATTCCAGTAGTCGGCACGTTTTTAGTCTTTGCTGACTACATGCGGCCTTCTGTTCGTATGGCTGCTTTAAGTTCAGCGAAAGTCATTTTCGTCTGGAGCCATGACTCAATTGGAGTCGGCGAAGATGGGCCAACACATCAACCTGTTGAACAAATCGCTTCCTTGCGATCTATCCCTGATCTTCCTGTAATCCGCCCCGCCGATGGAAATGAAGTAAGTCAAGCCTGGGCAGTTGCCCTCACTCGAAATGGTCCCACAGCGTTGATCTTGACTCGCCAAAACGTTCCGGTCTTAGAGGGAACTAAAAAACCAAACCAAGTTGAACGCGGTGCCTACGTCCTCATAGATCCGCCGGACCCCGCGGTCATACTCGCTGGGACTGGTTCGGAAGTTCAGCTATGCGTCGAGGCCGCCGGCTCGTTGGCCGAAGACGGTATTGCTTCACGCGTGGTCTCGATGCCTTCTTGGGAACTGTTTGAACAACAAGATAAGGAATACCAAGAAAGCGTTCTCCCAGCAGGTGTTCCCGTCGTCGGAGTGGAAGCCGGTGTCTCGCTAGGTTGGGATCGATGGGCAGATACAACCGTCACCATTGACGAATTTGGTGCAAGCGCACCGGGCAACGTCGTGATGGAGAAATTCGGTTTTACAGCAAGTGGCGTCGAGGCAGCTGCCCGTTCATTACTTTCATAAACAACCCCCGGAGGCTTCAATGACTCAACCAGTTGGAAACACTCAGCGACTTCAGGACCTACACCAACGGGGACAGCAGAGCCCCTGGCTAGACAATTTGCGTCGCGGGTGGATCACCTCGGGCGAGCTCGACAACTGGGTTGCCTCTGGAATTAGAGGGCTGACTTCTAATCCCGCCATATTCCAAAAGGCCATCGAGGGTAGCGAAGACTACGACCCCCAATTCCGACAATTAATTAAGGATGGAATAGCGGTCAAACAGGCCTACTGGGACCTAGTCACTAGTGACATACGGGGTGCCTTGAAAGCATTAGCACCGGTGTATCAAGCCTCCAACGGCATCGATGGATTCGTCTCCGTCGAAGTAGACCCTGCCCTCGCTAGAGACACTGACCGGACCACTACTGATGCTCGATCACTTCATGAACTGATAAATGCGCCAAACTTGATGGTCAAAATCCCAGGAACCGTTGAGGGTTTACCCTCTATCCGCACCATGATCGGCGAGGGAAGGTCAATTAATGTGACTTTGATTTTCTCTGTCAGCCGCTATGTCGAGGTAATGGAGTCTTACCTCGCGGGGCTAGAGGACGCCCTCGCATCAGGACTTACAGACTTGTCGAATATCGCTAGTGTCGCGTCATTCTTCATTTCACGAACCGACACTGAGGTAGACAGGCGGTTGCAAGAAATCGGCAGTGAGGAGGCTTTGCGCCTTCGCGGTAAAGCCGCTGTGGCTCAAGCGCAAGTTGCTTATCAACATTTCCTAAACACCTTTTCAGGTCCACGTTGGCAAGCCCTGTCCGACAAGGGAGCACAAGTGCAGCGTCCGCTTTGGGCATCGACCAGCACTAAAAACCCGGAATATCCCGACACCTTGTACGTCGATGAGCTCATAGGACCAAACACCGTCAATACGATGCCCGACAATACAATCGAGGCTTTTATGGCTACCGGGTCGGTTGCACGGACGATCGATGCAGATCCAGCAGCGGCTCAAGCAACGCTAGATTCGCTAGCTCAGATTGGGATCGACCTGGAAAATGTCGCTTTAGTCCTAGAAGAGGAAGGTGTCGCCTCTTTCGTGAAAAGCTTCGACGAGTTGATAGCCAGCCTGACCAGCAAGGCAGACTCCTTGATGTAACTGCAAGTCAGTTGCAAAAGTAAACTCACTCATCTATCTTCTGCGCTGTGCACGACCTTCCACCAACGCGCAGTGATTGTTCTATCCAACAAACGCTTGATGTCATTGGTGATCGATGGATGCTGCTCATCCTCCGGAATTTGTTTCGAGGTGCACGGCGTTTCGGTCAACTAGAGGAAGACTTAGGCATAGCCAAGAATCTTCTGGCTTCGCGACTCACCAAACTCGTTGACGCTGACATCATCGAAAAGGTGCCATACCAAGAGCGACCAGTACGGCATGAATATCTACTAACACAAAAGGGTCGAGACCTCTCCCCAAGCCTTGTAGCGATCATGCGCTGGGGGGATCGGTGGTGCAACGAAGGCGCGGCCCCGACAGTCCTTATCCATTCGGAATGCGGAACCCCTCTTGACCAAGTGACGCATTGTCCAACCTGTAATGACGCCTTAGACCCCGGACAGATTCGTAGCCGTCCCGGTCCGGGCGCAGTGGAGGTAATTTAATGATGGTCAACCGCAACGAACTGGTTCACGAAACCGAGGAGTTATTGAGGCTACCGGCGGAGGAACTACTACAACGAGCCGCAGCGATCCGCGATGCCACTTACGGAACCCGGATCACCTACAGCCCTAAGGTCTTCATCCCCTTGACAATGCTCTGCAGGGATAAGTGCGGTTACTGCACCTTCGCTCAGCCCCCTGCGCGACTAGAGCACCCTTACCTAGAACCAGATGAGGTGCTGGAGTTGGCTACCCATGGTGCTGCCCAAGGCTGCCATGAAGCGCTCTTCACGTTGGGCGAACGACCGGAACTGCGTTACCCCATCGCTAAAGAATGGCTTGCTGACAACAACTACGACAGCACCATCCACTACCTGGTTGAAATGTGTCGGTTAGTGCGTGACGAAACCGGTCTTCTCCCCCACGCTAACCCGGGTGCTCTTTTGCCTGACGAGTTGGCCGAACTCAGGACAGTTAGCCCCAGTCAAGGCATGATGGTAGAGACCCTCAATGAGGATCTTCTTTGCCATCGCGGTTGCCCAGACAAAGAACCTGCTCGCCGGCTGGCGACCTTGGAGGCAGCGGGAAAGCTCCACATACCGTTCACGACTGGTCTACTCATTGGCATTGGTGAGTCACTTGAAGACCGGATTGAAGCGTTACATGCCATCAGTAACGCCCATTTGACACATGGAAACATCCAGGAAGTAATTATCCAGAACTTCCTACCGAAGCTCGGAACGGCAATGCACAAGAGCCCTCCGTGCCCACCAGATGAATACCTCCAAGCAATTGCTCTTGCCCGCATTCTTTTGCCCCCAGAAATTCATCTTCAAGCGCCTCCAAACCTTTCCGATGATTTCGGAGGCTTAGTTGACGCTGGAATAGATGACTGGGGCGGCGTGTCTCCCGTAACGGCAGACCACGTTAATCCCGAGCGCCCTTGGCCGGACTTAGATCACCTTAGAGAGGTAACTGAGGCCCGCGGTCACACGCTTGCCCCCCGCTTAACCATTCACCCGAGCTACGCACTGAACCCGTCTAAATGGCTAGACGCGGATAACCGCTTTCCTGTTTTGGATCGCAGCGACGCCGAAGGCCTAGGACGGGACGATCCTGGCTCCCAAATGCCTGAGTTAACGATGGAGAACCGTGACGCCGGTTCTGGCGCTGATGTCCTCGTCGCAGACGAAAACAGCACACAGTGGTATTCAGGTGGTGCCGCCAACTCTCCGCGTAGAATTCTGCCTGGCAAGTCCTATGCAAGTGGAGCTGTCAAAGAGGCACTAGATGGGGTCCTAAACGGACAAGAGGTCGAAGCTGAGCAAATTATCGCTCTCTTCAACGCTCGAGGACCCGAAGTTATAGCCGTAGCCGAAGTAGCTGACCAATTGCGACAAGAGGCGGTCGGAGACAGAGTTACTTGGGTTCATAACCGAAATATCAATTACACCAATGTCTGTACTTTCAAATGTCGATTCTGCGGCTTCTCCAAAGGTCCCCTATCTTTAAATCTTCGCGGAACGCCGTACATGCTCACCCTTGGCGACATCCAAGAACGAGTTATCGAAGCGGCAAGACTTGGTGCCACCGAGGTGACCCTCCAAGGAGGGATTCACCCTAGTTTCGACGGGGACTACTACATCGACGTCTGCAAGGCCATTCAAGATGTCGTCCCAGAGATGCACCTACACGGCTTCACCGCCTTAGAAGTAATCGAAGGCGCAAAACGTCTCGATGAGTCGCTAGTTGAATACCTCACGCGACTCAAAGACGCCGGGCTCAAATCGCTTCCCGGCACGGCAGCTGAGGTCCTAGATGACGAGGTTCGTCAAATCCTATGTCCAGACAAGATCTCGACAGATGAATGGCTCGATTGCCATGAGGCAGCCCATGCGGTCGGCCTTCACTCAAATATCACCATCATGTTCGGGTCTATCGAAGAGCCCCGACACTGGGCTAATCACATAGTCAGAACGAGAAGTCTGCAGAAGAGGACGGGGGGCTTCACCGAGTGGATTCCCTTGCCCTTCGTCCATATGGCTAGTCCTATCTATCTCCAGAAACAAGCACGGAGAGGCCCAACGTTCAGAGAGACACTCTTGATGCATAGCGTCGGGAGAATCGCCTATCACGGACTTATAGACAACGTGCAGGTCTCGTGGGTCAAGATCGGAGTCGAGGGAGCTCAACAGATCCTAAAAGCCGGAGCCAATGATCTTGGAGGCACCCTGATGGACGAGAACATCAGCCGCGCTGCCGGTGCTCAACATGGCCAGGGCCTCATCGAAGAAGATTTCAGAAACCTCGTACAGCCCCTTGGTCGGAAGATCCGGCAACGGACTACCTCTTATGCCGAAGCTGACGGAAAGCCACCCGTAGTCAAAACTGCAACCATGAGTGCGAACAACCCAACCGACAGGAAACTGATTCCGGTTAACGCTCTCGGTGACCAGGTCTGACGGACCTCGAAACCTTGCCAAGGGAAGCTCTCTAGATCAACGTGGATTCTGGAGTTTGACCAACAATGGCAGCGGCCTTATCAACAGCTCTTCTCGCTCTAGAAAGGCGCTTCTCCAACTCGGGTCGTTTCGCATCTCCCCCGTCAGCATCGATTGCCGCTTGAAGGGCCGAAATCCCGAGGCCCGCGAGCTCTTCAGAGATAGCACTCAAACGAGAACGGATGTCCTCAAGTTCTTCTTCCACGTCAAACATCTTTCGTAATGATTGAGTCAACTATTTCTAAGGGGTGCCTAACTTCAAGGCCAGCTGACCTCAGATGCAATAGGCACCCGGGGTTTGCACTCGCGACCACAGGCGCTCCCGAGCGTTTGATAGATGCGAGCTTTCTTTCTCGCACATCCGCTGCGGTGTCGGGATGAAACGCTGAGTAGGCG
>CAJWBN010000094.1 GCA_913020735.1 uncultured Acidimicrobiaceae bacterium | reverse complement strand
TTGGGGTTACCGTAGGCAATATTTTCGTGGATGCTCGTAGAGAACAAAAACGGCTCATCAGGAACAAGGCTTATCGCCGAACGAAGACTTCGCTGGGTAACTCCAGTTATGTCCTGGTCATCCACTGCAATGACACCTGATTGCAGTTCGTAAAAGCGCATCAACAAACGCGAAACAGTTGATTTCCCGGACCCTGTGCGCCCAACGATTGCGATCGTTTGACCGGCAGGAACCTCAAGGCTGAAACCATCTAACACGATTGGTGGATGTTCGGCCCCCTGAGTGCCGCCGACTACCTCAGTCCCATAGGAGAATTTCACTTCCGAAAAAGACACTCGTCCGGTAGGAGGAACTAAATCAATAGCTCCTGGTCGGTCATCTACCCCTGGGGGCTCATCGAGAATCTCGTAGATTCGCTCAGCGGACGCTTTAGCTCGTTGCCCCAAGATGAGCAGCATCCCAATAAACCGAAAGGGTGCTTGGAGAAGCAGGATGTACAGGTTGAACGAAATCAGATCGCCCACGGATAGGGCACCGTCAATCGTTTGAATACCACCGACTAAGAGGACTGTCGCAAGCGCAATTCGAGGAAGATTTTCTATTAAAGGAGTGTGAGAAGCTCGAGTTCGGTGCTGAACGAGATTGGCCCACCGCAGGCGTTCCGCGCCCTTAGCAAGAGCACGGATTTGTTGATGCTCAGCAGCGAATGCTTTTACAACTCTGACACCGTTAACCGATTCATCAACGACAGTAGCAATCTCGGCTTGGCGCGATTGAACGACCCACGAAAGGGGAAACATAATTTTTCGAAGACGCTGGCCAATAGCGAAAACTCCAGGTAGCGCAACCATCGTTACTGCTGTAAGCGGAATGCTGATTGCCGCCATTAAGCCGATAGCGATCACGAAGCTCAAGAACTGCACTGCCATGATCGGAGCGAAGGCCATAAACATTTGAACTGATCTGATATCAGAATTTGCCCGACTGATGATCTGTCCGCTTTGAACGCGATCGAAAAAGGAGAACGACAAGCGACCGAGATGTTGAAACAGCAGTGTTCGTAACTGGTACTCGACTTTGAACGCCATACCGTAAAGGCCGTACCGATAGCCGAAAGTCGCTGATGCTCGAGCGACTCCCAGAATTAAGAGAATGACGACGAAAATAGACAGGGCACTGGTTTGTTCGATCAGGGCCCTATCGACCGCTAGGCCTACAACCCGAGGAACAAGGATTTGCGCCGTCATCGCAACTATCGCCGCCATGACGGACCAAACAATCCGCCACTTGTGTGTCATGACAATAGGACTTATGCGCCTCAACCAACCCAAGGAACTATCGCTACGAATCGTCTCTTCGACAGGGGGGTAGCTGGACCAGTCGCGCACCGGTTCGAAGGTGGCATTGTCCTGAGGCATTGACTCGAGGCTACCTTGGCGTTTAACAAGTGCGAATAGAGAATGATTTGTGGAGGTGTTCACCATCGATCCCCTTTTGGGCCTAGTAGCTGTGCTTACCCTGGTTGCTCTCAACGGTATTTTCGTTGCAGGCGAGTTCAGTCTCGTAGCTGTTGACGTCGAACGCGTCGAAGTTATGGCTGAGCAAGGACATCGACGCGCACGTGTGGTGCGCAAACTATTGAGTCGGTTGAGCTTCCACCTTGGCGGAGCACAACTGGGCATTACCGTCACTTCTTTACTGTTGGGTTTGATTGCCGAAGACGCCATCGGATCACTTCTGGATTATGTACCTGGAGTTTCATTAGATCCCGGGCCAATGCGGGCCGCGATAGCGATCGCGATCGCCGCGGTTATTCAGATGGTTTTCGGTGAGCTGGCTCCCAAGAATTTGGCCATATCTCGTCCTCTAGGGACTGGACTTTGGTTGAGTTCAATTCTCAGGGTTTATGGAGTGCTAGCGGCTCCGATAACTGCGGCCTTTAACGGACTAGCCAACAGACTTCTTCGCTGGAGAGGCATAGAACCCGTTGAGGAATTGCGATCACTAAGGTCACTCGAAGATCTGGAGCACCTAGTTCGAGCATCGAGTGACAGAACGATTGGCGAAGAAGAAGCCAGATTGATTACCCGGACGTTGCGGTTATCTAGAAAAGACGCCGCAGATGCCTTAACCCCGAGAACTTCAATGGTGGCATTGCGAGGCTCAGGGACAACTTCTGATTTAGTACAGAGTGCAAGAGAAAGTGGCTTCTCCAGATTTCCGGTTATAGGCGTCGACCTTGATGACATTGTTGGAATGGTCGAAGTAAAAGACGTTTTTGCTCTAAGCCTCGATGACCGAGAACAAGGGTCATTGGGTCAAATATTGCGACCTGTAGTAATTGTGCCTGAACATCGAGAGCTAGACGGAGTTCTCGTCGACCTTGAGTTAGCGTCCAGCCGATTAGCGGTCGTGGTAGATGAACATGGCGGCACAGCTGGCTTGATCACTCGCGAAGACATTCTCGAAGAACTAGTGGGGGACATAGCAGATGAATACGACAATCCGGTCCCTATCACTGCCTCGCGAAGCGATGGGAGCCTGATCGTTGAAGGCTTAAAGTCAAGAGGTGAAATCGAAGAAATTCTAGGCTTGCGTCTGCCGGCCGGGCCGTTCGAGACGCTTGCCGGTTTCATACTGCAACAGTCAGGTTCCATTCCTGAAATTGGACATGTAGTCGAATGGCAGGGATGGAAGTTTGAAGTGATCAGTAAAGAGAATCTAAGAATTGCTGATGTAGCGATCGAATCCCTGAACTTTGCCAACGAGTCTTCCACAACTGAAAAGCGATCAACATGACAGTGATCGCAATCGTAATTGGGTTGGTTCTAATCATTCTGAACGGGGCCTTTGTTGCACTGGAATTCGGATTACTCGGTGCGATGAAGTCGGGGATCGAATCTGAAGCAGCTACTGGAAGAAAGTCTGCAATCGCGGCTCAACGTCTTCAAAAAGATGTACTCAACGCTCTTGGGGGTGCGCAGCTTGGCATAACCGTATGCTCACTCGCGCTCGGACGGCTTGCAGAGCCAGCCGTAGCTTCGGTGCTTGAGCAGTTCATAAAGCAATTTTTTGAAATAGACGAAACTCTTTTGCACTCGATCGGGTTTGCTGTTTCTCTGAGCCTGGTAGTCGTGTCCCACATGGTGCTTGGGGAAATGGTGCCGAAAAGTTTGGCGATCACTGGGCCTCAGCGGACCTTATTAACTCTGGCTCGGCCGATGTCGGCTTACCTGACGGTGGCCGGACCAATTATTCGGGTGCTTAATGGTCTCGTTAACGGCTTACTCAAGCTGTTCCGCATAGAGCCAGCCTCGGAACTAGATGAAGCGGCAACCAACGCTGAGCTTGCATTAATGGTTGATGAATCGCATGACCAAGGACTCATCGATAACCAGGAGTATGCGCTGATCGAAAGCGCGATTGCTTTCGGTCAGACGTTCGCCACATCGGTGATGGCAGAAATTGAGGATGTTCACTCTGTCCCGGTTGATTCTTCCATAGTCGAAATTGAGGAACAGATAGTCAAGACCGGACATACCAGGCTGGTTGTGCACGGTCGCGATATGAACGATGTTCGAGGTTTCGTGCACAGCAAGGACCTACTTCACGTCAGAGAAAAGAATCAGTCTTTAACACCAGACCTCATCCGTCCCATGCTGCGGGTCGACCCAAACAGCACTTTGCCGGATGTACTTCAACTGATGAAGCGGTCTCAGATACACCTAGCAGTTGTGACTTCCGACGGATCTAATTTCGGAGTTTTAACACTGGACGATGTAATGCGAGGCTTAGTTGGGCCGTTGTTGCATGAGCAATGAAGTTAGAAATTCCTAAGCTCCCATTGCGTGATAACCACCATCTACGTGCACGATTTCGCCTGTGGTCTTAGGGAACCAGTCGGACATCATGGCCAAAGTTGTTCGTGCGACCGAAGCTTGGTCATGGACGTCCCATCCCATAGGCGCTCGGGCTTCCCACGCCTCTTCGAAATCTGAGAATCCGGGAATCGATTTGGCCGCCATCGTTCTAATTGGCCCTGCCGAAACTAGATTCACCCGAATGCCTTCGTGTCCCATTGACTTAGCCAAGTAACGAGCCGTGGATTCAAAAGCCGCTTTGGCGACGCCCATCCAGTCATACACCGGCCATGCGACCGAAGCATCGAATGTGAGTCCAACGACATTACCTTGAGCCTTCGCTAGCAAAGGCTCAAGGCCCCCAGCTAAGGCTTTGAGGCTGTATGCCGAGATGTGTAACGCAACGCTGACGTCTTCCCATTCAGCGTTAAGGAAATTTCCTCCCAAGCATGCCTCGGGTGCGTAACCGATTGCGTGTAGGACGCTATCTAAGTAGCCCCAACGAGACATCAATTCTTGAGCCACTGCCTCGATTTCTTTGGGTTCCGTTACGTCTAGCGCTAAAACGTCACAGGGTTCGGGCAGCTTTCGAGCAGTTCGCTCCGTTAACCGCATCGCTCTGCCGGCGCCGGTAAGTACAACTTCAGCGCCCTCAAGTTGAGCCAGCTTCGCGACTTCAAATGCCAACGAAGCATCGGTGAGAACTCCTGTTATTAATACCTTTTTTCCATCCATGAGACCCATTAAGGCTGTCCTCCGTTTGATGTGGTGGCGCTGATATCGGCCACCTTTTGTGTAACTCGCGGAATGAAGTCACCGTATCCTTCCTCTGGACAGTACCGTGGCACGTCATGCGGATAGGCATTGTTGGCGGAACTGGACCTGCAGGCTCGGCTTTGGCGGCGCGTCTTGCTGATGTTGGCTACGAGGTCGTTTTAGGTTCTCGATCGAAATACCGGTCAATGGAAGTGGTGGACAGCATCGCCGATCGATGGCCCGATCGCGAGTTAGCGGTGACTCCCTCAGACAACGTAGGGGCCGCTCAGTGTGAATTTGTAGTGATTGCTACTCCATGGGATGCAGCTGCAATTACGGCTAGAAGCGTCGAAGATCACGTGAGAGGCAAAGTCGTGGTCACAATGTCTAATGCGTTGGCTCGTGTCGACGACGAGTTTGTTCCCCTCATCCCACCGCGAGGTTCAGTAGCTGCATCTGTTCAAGCATCACTGCCGGATTCCAAAGTTGCAGCAACACTTCAACACGTTCCGGCCCAAGAACTAGGCGACTTAGATCAGCCTCTTGATAGTGACATCCTTATTTGTAGCGACGACAAGGAAGCCACCGACTTAGTGGCCGAAGTTGTTGGGAAAATCCCAGGGACCAGAGCCCTTGATTGCGGGAACCTATCGAACGCGACTGCTATCGAAGCGTTTACGGCCGTGTTGCTCCAACTCAATACCCGCTATAGAACCAGAGTCGCCTTAAAATTGGTAGGTCTCGAATGAGGATTGCGTTGCCGTCTTGCTTCATTAAAGGGCAGCCATCAGCAGAGTTACTTGGCGCTAGATTCACTGGTTCTCTCAACGACGTCGACACTCTCGGAATTCAAAAACCGTTCGAGCTAGTTAGAAGGTCTGGATGGATGGTTTAGAGAGAATTTGGGCAACTTGGAGACGCGAATACGTCAGCGGCGAGACCGGTGAGATTTCGACAGCATCTGACGGTCAGTGTGTGCTTTGTTCAGTCTTAGACCTAAGGAACACCGAACCTGACCAGTTGGTGTATTGCGGTGAGACAGCCGCCGTGATTTTGAATGCCTATCCATACAACACTGGTCATGTAATGGTTTTGCCTTACGAGCATGTTCCCGACTTTGAAGAACTGGATCAGAAAGCTCGAATGGAGATCTTTGACCTAATCACTAGATCAATATCGGCAGTGGAAAGTTCCTACAGCCCCGATGGAATAAATATGGGAGCGAACCTAGGAAGAGGTGCTGGCGCTGGGATTCCAGACCACCTTCACGTGCACGTCTTGCCGCGTTGGGATGCCGACACGAACTTTATGACGACGGTCGGCGGGGCACGTGTTTTGCCCGAGGACCTTGATTCCACTCTTAGACGCCTCAAGGAGGCTTTTGATTGAGACCTTGCCAAAGCACCATTGGCAGGTAGCGTGATCAACGTGGACGACCGAGAAGTGCGCGATGAACTTCCCGAGGATCTCGATCGAGGGTTTGTCGGCGCCTACAAATTCCCCGACAACAAACGGAGAAGGACAACAGGCTGCTTGTATCTGCTTGTCGCAGTTTGTGTGGGTTCGTGGTCTTTGTTGACTGATGGTGAACCCGTCCTGGTCAACGGGGGCTTAATTCTTGGATGCGCAGCGTTGGCTTTGTTTGGGGTATACAGCCTGTTTGCTGGGCGAGCCTTTGGGCTTGATGAAAGCGCAGCGCTTGTGGCCGCTAATCGAGCAGTTGGTTTTCCCGTCGGGCATGCCAGCGCTCAGTTGGGATGGCGAGGTCTGATGAGCAGGCCAACGTGGAAAATGTTGGTGTATTCCGCTGAAGATCCACCAGCGAATAGAGGGCTGGTCCTAGTCGACGCGATCGATGGCACGATCGTAGATTTCTTTGTTGAAGAGAATCCGGAAGATTGGATCGAAACCTCGAGCCCGGATAGTGGAATAGAAGGCAATGACTGATGTTTGACGGAAACTTTCGCAACGGTGTTGACCGTGTAGTCCGTCCAGTCGGCCGAGCGCTTGTTCGTATAGGAGTTAGCGCGAACTTCCTAACCTGTATCGGCCTTGCTATGTCAGTAGCAGCCTGCGTTTTAGTTGGCAAAGGTCAACTGCAACTGGGACTTGTCTTCTTGATCTTGACAGCTGTGCCTGACCTATTAGATGGTGCCGTAGCGGTCGCTGCTGGCACCTCATCGAAGAGGGGCGCTTTCTTCGACTCAACGGCTGATCGCGTCACCGATGGCCTTCTGCTTTGCGGGATTGCGTGGCACCTAGCAGAGACTGAAGGCGGAACCATCATGCTTCTACCGATGGCCTTACTGGGTGTCTGCTCTTTAATCAGCTACGAAAGAGCCAAAGCTGAGCTATTGGGCTACGACGCAAAAGGCGGACTGATGGAGCGCGCAGAACGAATGATCGTTCTGGGTTTCGGTCTGTGTTTCCAGGCCCTATTAATTCCGGTGCTGTGGTTGATGCTTGTACTAACAGCGCTCACAGCTGTTCAGCGATTCGTCAAGGTCTGGCGACAAGCAAGTGTCGATATGCCCAGTTCAAATAGCAAGAGCTGACATTGAGTGGGCAGGGTGTAACAGCGCTCTATCGGCTGGGGGCTTTCGCAGCTCGCGTTTTGCCTAACCCTGTTGCGAGGGCATTGCCGCACGTCGTCGCGTATCCACTTAGCTGGGTGTTGAGAAGCAAGCAGTCAATGGTTGAACGGCATATGAGGCGGGCATTGCCTTCCGACCGCGACGACAAAGCAGTTAAGAATGCAGCCAGAAAGGCGTTCGCCTCATACGCGCGTTATTGGATTGAATCTTTTCGCCTCCCAACCCGCAGCAGCAAACAGTTAGATGAAGGCATAGACGTCCCTGACTACCGGTACGTCGAAGAAGCATTAGGTCGCGGTAACGGGGTTATTCTCGCCCTCCCACATTTAGGAGGATGGGAATGGGCGGGCTTTTGGATGGCCAGCGTAAACAAGTTGCCGATAACCGTCGTCGTCGAACCGATCGAACCCCCACAGTTATTTAGTTGGTTCGCTAGCTTTCGTTCAAAGCTCGGGATGAAAGTCGTCCCACTCGGACCATCAGCTGGGACCGAAATAGCGGCCGCTCTTAAAAATAACGAAATAGTTTGTTTGCTCTGTGACCGAGATATCGGCGGGGGCGGAGTCGAAGTGAGTTTTCTAGATGAACGCACAACTCTTCCTGGCGGCCCAGCCCTGATGGCCTTACGGACAGGGGCAGCACTATTACCCACAGCTGTTTATTTTGAGTCCAACGGAAAGCATCTTGGTCTAGTGAGGCCACCAATCGATGTGACTAGAACCGGCACCATCAAACAAGACGTAACCCGAGTTACGAGTCGAGTTGCAGAAGAATTGGAATTTCTGATTCGTAGAGACCCTGAACAATGGCATCTCTTTCAACCTAACTGGCCGAGCGATCTTGCTAACCAAACATGAATGGTCCCGAATTTCACAGTGGAGTGACCAAATCATCACCTAGCGTTATCTGATGTGAGAATTGGAATCATCTCGCCCTACAGCCTCAGTAGTCCTGGAGGAGTCCAGAGTCAGGTCCTCGCGCTCTCAAGAGCACTGAACAGGCTTGGCCACAAGGTGCGGGTTATGGGCCCCTGTGACGGAGCGCCGCCTGAGACAGGAGTCACTCCATTAGGAGCGAGTATTCCAACCTTTGCAAACGGTTCGATAGCCCCAATCGCTCCAGACTTAGCTTGCACCCTGAGAACCATCAGGGCATTTCGCGACGAAGAGTTCGACGTGATTCACATCCATGAACCCATATGTCCGGGCCCTTGCCAAACTGCGTTGTTCTTGAGGAGCGCCCCGATAGTGGGGACCTGGCATGCCGCTGGCGGCAGTAAGGCTTATCTAACGCCAGGAGTCAGATGGCTGGCAACGAGAATGAGTATCCGCGCAGCAGTTTCACAAGATGCTCGAGACATGGCTCGTGAAGCTCTTGGAGGAGACTACGAAATCGTCTTCAACGGAATTGAGGTAACCAATTTCACTGACTCAGCAGCAACTAAGTCTGACGGGCCGACAATTGCGTACGTTGGTCGACACGAACCACGCAAAGGACTAGAGGTGCTGCTGGAAGCCATGACGACACTGCCTCAAAATGTCACTCTCTGGATAATGTCAGATGGCCCCCAAACCGAAGAGCTACGCGTTAAGTATGAAGGGGACCAGCGACTCCACTGGCTTGGACCTGTAAGCGAAGAAGAAAAAGTAAAACGAATAAAAGGCGCTGACGTACTTTGTGTTCCCTCGCTGCGAGGTGAAAGCTTCGGAATCGTCCTACTAGAGGCAATGGCAGCAGGAACTCCAGTTGTGGCAAGCGACTTACCTGGATACCGGAACGTCGCCTCCACTGGCGACGAAGCATGCCTTGTGCCACCTGGCGACCCCGGCGCTCTAAGCCAGGGTTTGTCAAAGGTCATCGAAGATAAGGCTTTGGCCGCTCGGCTTGCGGAGTCTGGTAGTAAACGGGTGTCAGAGTTTTCCATGGACCGCCTTGCCAAAATTTATGTTGATCTTTATGAACGAGCCATCGAGGTTGAACGACAAGATCCCGACCGAGGCGGCTGGCGCGGAGAGTT
>CAJWBN010000093.1 GCA_913020735.1 uncultured Acidimicrobiaceae bacterium | reverse complement strand
CCCAAAAGGTACATAGCTAATCGCGGTTCTTACCCGCGGCCCAGCGATGCGATAGGGAGGTACGCCTTCCTCGGCGTACCATAAGCGATGTGGCTCTTGACCAAAGTGACGATTCCTGGGTTGTGCTTACGCCTGATGAATTGCAGATCGGTGAAATTTATGACTGGTGCGTCCATCGAGCAGGTGGAGCGGTAGTGCTTTTCTCGGGAACAGCGCGTGATCATGCCGAAGGACGCGATGGGGTCTCATTGCTGGAATACGAAGCTTATGAAGAGCATGTTGAACCACGCCTGCAAGCAATAGTTGATGAAATGCGAACCCTCTGGCCGGACATTTTACGTGTGGCCGTAGGCCACCGAACGGGGCCACTTAAAATCGGTGAAAGTTCAGTGGTCGTAGCTGTTTCTTCACCGCACCGGCCAGAAGCTTTCGAAGCTGCGAGATTCGGCATTGACACTCTCAAAGCGACTGTCCCAATATGGAAAAGAGAAGTCTGGAAAGACGGTGAAGATTGGGCCCTGGGAGCCCAAGACATCTCAGAAGTCCCTTCAACTCAACAAAAGCAGGAAAGATCATTATGACGCCACTTGCTTTTCTGGGTCTAGCAGCGGCAATCACACTTATTGGTTCACTATTTCTTATGATTGGAAGCCGAAAACGAACGCCCTGGGATTCAAGCATTAACGCATTCCAAAAGCGTCTAGACGCGCTATCGCCGGACAAAGATCAAGTCGTCAGATCCATAGATGACGAACCCTTTACTGACAAGGGGAGGCATTCCGCTGGCACGTGACCTAGCAATTGATCTCGGCACGGCTAATACGTTGGTGTACGAACGCGGACGCGGCATTGTCCTCAATGAGCCGTCGGTCATAGCTATGAACGAACGTACGGGTGACGTGCTTGCGGTTGGCCGTGAAGCATGGCAAATGATTGGAAGAACCCCGTCTTATATTGTTGCGGTCCGCCCGTTGCGAAAAGGCGCAATCACTGACTTTGATACAACGCAGCGGATGATCAGATTGATTCTCCAGCAGGTCGGTGTTGGCCGATTTGGAAAGACACGCGTCGTGGTATGTGTGCCTTCGGTCATTACCCCAGTTGAACGTCGCGCAGTTACCGATGCCGCCCGACGAGCCGGTGCTAGCGACGTGCGTCTCATTGATCAACCGATGGCAGCTGCGATTGGGTCTGGTTTGCCTATCCATGAGCCGATAGGAAATATGGTCATCGACATTGGCGGTGGGACAGCTGAGACTGCAATGGTTTCGATGGGTGGGATTGTTTCGCTGAAAGCTATAAGAGTCGGCTCGTTTGATTTCGATGCGGCATTGCAGAACCATGCCAGACGTGTGCATGGTGTGGCTATCGGCGAACGCACAGCTGAAGAAATTAAAGTCCAAATCGGATCTGCGTGGGCCGTCGAAGACGAATTCGACGCCGAAGTGAAAGGACGTGATCTGACCACCGGACTGCCGCGAACATTCATACTGACTCCTGAACAAGTACGGTCAGCGCTAGATGAACCAGTGCAGGCAGTCATCGACTCCGTTGTTGATTGCCTTAGCCAGGCGCCGCCGGAGCTCTCTCAGGATCTTCTGGTACATGGAGTCCATTTAGTTGGTGGAGGGGCCTTACTGAAGGGACTTGCTCAACGCATAGAAAATGATGCCCGCGTGCCCGTTCGAACTGTCCGAACACCAATGGAGGCTGTAGTTCTAGGTGCCGGGCGTGCGTTGGATAATTTCGAAGAACTTTCGTCAAGCTTCAACACATATGGCAACCGCCGGTGACTCTCGCGTGGCCGTAAGTAAGTATCCCAAATGCTGGCTGATGCCCATCGTCGCAGCATTACTCATAGCTTGCGGCTGCTCCGATCAAGGAGAAAATCTCTCCGATGTTGAAAATCAACAAGTGCTGTCAGTTGAACGATCAGTTGGCTTCGACGGGGATGTCATCAGGCTTGGAGTTATCGCAAATCTCACCGGTCGTGACGCGTCGTTGGATCGAGCACGTTTAACCGGAGTTTCTGCCTATTGGTCAGATGTCAATGCCTCAGGAGGCATAGGTAAAAGGTATGCCGTAGAACTAGAGATTCTCGACCACGCGGGTAACCCGGACCTGGCGGAAGAACTTGCACCTGAATTGTTAGATGGGGTTGTTGCCTTTGCTTTCATAAACGAGACGGCCCTTGGAGCGGTCCACCCATTTCTTGTTGAAGGCCAGGTGCTTGGAGTAGCACCTACATCAACGCTGGACTGGGAATCCGACGCCCGCTTTTTGACGCACAGCCCTCCGATCGAAGCAGTCGCCCTTGCTATTTTCGAGAACGCCTCTTCCTCTAAGTGGTGCGTGATCACTGATGGCTCACCACTCGGAGTAGGGCTTAGGAAGTCCGCACCTGAGGCAGCTCGAATTGCTGGAGCGCAAAAAGTGACGCTCATTGAAATCGAAGAAGACTTGACAGCTGCCGTAACAGCAGCAGATTGTGACCATGTTCTTGCTGAAGCAGCAGGAAATTTCCAAGAGAAGCTGGTCACCTCACTCCCACCAGATCGAATTATCTACCGCCAAGCAGGATTAACCGATCCGACGATGGAGCGGAGCGACGTGGAGTTCGCTTACATCGACTCAGGTCCGTCATGGGATGTTGATTCGGCGCCAGGCATGCGGCCTTTTTTGGCATCGTTGTTACGCCACGCCCCGGATGCCAAAGCTGACACAAGAATGCGTGATGGATATGTGTCACAAATACGGTTGCGCGCACTTTTGGAAGAGGCGGTAAAGGACGGCGACCTGAGACGGCCATCCTTGTTCGAAGCTGGCCAAACACATGGCCGAATCGAAATGTTTGGTCTCGCCGAAGACGTAGATATGTCGCTTGAGGGACCACCCATGCCACGAGATATGAATATTCACCTCAAAGTCAACAATGATGACAACTCTGATGATCGCGGATGGAAACTTGAGCGAACATTGCGTCCACAAAACTACGCTTCGTTACGTGATGGAATTCTCAACTAGTTAGTCCGTTGCGACGCCTAAAAGATCTCCCGTGACCGCCCGAACCTGCCTGTCCTTATCGACCAGAGCTGTGTTGAGAGCCTGTTGGGCCTCAGGTTCATCAAACTGAAAAAGACCTAGAACAGCTCGCCGCCGGATCTGCGGCTTGTCGTTCATAGCCTCTAAGAGAGAGTTCAAAATTTCTTTTCGGCCGTCCTCGACCACTGTTGCTAAAGCTCCCAAGGCAGCGATCGCGCTTTCGCGACATAAAGGGTCATCGTGTTGGGAAGCCATTCTTATTAGTGATGGCACAGCTGAAATTTCTGTGCGTTCGCCGATAGCGAAAGCAGCGGCTTCAGCTACGGCAGGGTCCGAGTCGTTTAAACAGACCTCAATTTTGACGTCAGACCTTTTTGCCGCAATCTCCAAAGCTCGCCGTCTTACGGACCCGCTGGGATCCTTGAGAGCTGACTGTAACTCGGAGCTCGTTAATGAGCCGATGCGATCTAAAGCTCCGAGAGCCACGCGTCGAGTTGCAACATCGCTTGCGGTCAACAAAGCGCGAGCCTGAGACTCATCGCCCTGATGGCCAGCCATTGCTGCGCGTATGCGTTCTGAGCGCTGATCTTTCTCCGTCAACTGATCGCTGCCTGCAGGATTAAAGCGGCGGCGATCGCTAATAGCCCAACTATCAAAGTGATGACCAAACCACCCAAAATAGAAAAAGCTCCGAGACCTAAAAGAGCAACCAATTTTCTCCACAATGAAGAACCCTTATACGTCTGCGAAGGCAAAATGCGACGTGGGTCGTTGAAATTAGAGCGACGTTTATAACCCGAAGTTTGGTTAAGACTGGAAGGACTTTCAGCTGGTTCTTCGTGGTGTGATATCGCCTCAAGAGGAGCTGTCAATTTTGGGTCATATTCCATATCGTTCATTAAATTCATCCAAGCCGCGTGTCGCCATAGGGGTACATCGTGGCACGCTTATAACCAATGTCCGAGCCGACCATCTATGAGAGTAGTTCTGTTCCCCCTGAACAAGTATCGATTAGCCGTCGAGCTCCTCGATGGGCCGTGGTTATTGCTGTCATCTTTGCAGTGGGGTTCTTAACAGTCGTTGCTCTTGACCGAGTCATCATTACTTCGAAGGTTTTGACAAGCCCGGGTGCGACCCGACAAATCGGCCCCATGCTGCAAGTGGACCCGGCCAAGACCTTCGAGGCCGAAGGTCAAATAGAAATGGTGACCGTGAAATCCAATCTGCAGCCTTCGGTGCTTGAACTGCTTGGTGGCTGGCTTGATGATTCAATAAAAATTTCACCTCGCCATGAAATATTGGGTGACCGAACGGTTGAACAGAACCGCACCCTCGGGCAGGAACAAATGGCACGAAGCCTTGACATCGCTGCTCGGGTAGCACTCGAACGAATTGGTTACGACGTGATTTCAGAAGCGGGGGCGCTGGTGATCCAGATTGTTCCTGACACGCCTGCTTTCAGGACCTTGGATCGCGGTGACGTGATTATCCAGGCAGAAAATAGGGAGGTCAAAACGTCGCGTGATTTAGGTGACCTAGTGCGCAACAAATCGCCAGGCGACAATTTTTCGTTCTCTGTGCTTCAAATAGACGGAACAATTCGGGAGGAAACGGTGAAACTCTCGGAAAGAGATGGGAATGCATTTTTGGGAGTTTCTATTAGTACCTATGTCGAGATGGATGAGTTGCCCTTCGATATCGATTTTCAAGTTGAACGTGTTGGAGGGCCTTCGGCGGGCCTCAGCCTCACCTTGGCGTTATTGGAACGGATGCTTCCTGGCGAACTCCTGGGAGGGTTAGAAGTAGTAGCGACGGGCACTGTTGACCCCTTAGGAAACGTTGGTGCAGTTGGAGGTATCGAGCAGAAAAGTCACACCGTTATGCGAAATGGGGCAGACATATTCTTTGTTCCAGCTATGCAAGCAGATCAGGCACGAGATGTGCTTGGAAACATGATCGAAGTGATTGGAGTCGAGACGCTTGATGACGCACTATCCAAACTCAGGTCACTAGGTGGGGACTTAGCCGGAGTCGAATTGCTAGCTCAATAAAAAGATTCGTTTCACAAGTACCATCCGCGCTCAGCTAGGAACGATCGGTACTCTCAATCATCATGGTTCAGCACGCCGAAGGGGCGTATGGAATTGATCCAGATGCGGTCGCGAATGCTGAATTCGCACATGTGTTTCGCGGTTATTCCACTGAAGAGGTCCGATCATTCCTAGAAGATGTCGGAAGTGAACTACATCGGCTGAAAAGAGAGCTTGCCGCAGCACGCTCGGTTCAAGAAGTTGTTGATACCTCAACCGAGGCGGTTGATAGGGAGCAAGACCGCCCGACAACTTCGATAGGCCCAGGCACAGTTATTGACTTGCAGTCCCATCGGCTCACTATCGAACGTGAAGAAAACCTTGATGAGTTCGACTCGGAAATTTTTGGAGATGATTACCAAGAAGATCATCTCTTGGAAGAAGGTCAAAGGGGCTCTCTTGAAGAACCTGAAGAACGACGGGTGGTTCCGTTCCCCAGCGCCGCTCCACCTCAGAGACGAGCGGTTATTGACGAACTGTTCGCTCGCCTCGGACCGCCCCAGCTTGATGATGTGGAATGGGCTAAAGAAGTTCTTATTCGTACAGGCGAAGTCCCCATAGTCCCTCAATCTCCTTATGAGTCACTGCATGGCGAAGCGGAAACAATTGGTGATCACCATGACCGCCTTCGGAGCACTATTACTGAGCTATCTCGCGTTGCTGTGGGACAACTCAAAAGAAACGTTGCGACCCGTCTCGAGAGCCTTTTGCCAGAGTTAAGAAATACCTCATCAAATAACTATGAGATGGCACGGTTGATCCCGAAGGCAATGGATGACGAGTTGGTCGAAGGGTTAACCCCTTTTGTCGCTGCAGCAGCAAAATTTGGAGCATGTGGAATAAAGATCAATGTTGATGGGATACCGAGCAAAGTGTCGAGGACTATCGGGGATTGGTTGCGGGACCGTCTCCAGGCCCACTTGGATGACGACGTGGCCATCGAGGTGCGACTGCGAGCTGTTTACCGGGAGTGGAAAAGATCTGCAGTGGATCTCATCGCCACTGACGCCATTGCAGAAGCATTCGCTCTAGGGCTGTACGCCACGATTCCCCAGAATGGTCAAATTAAGTGGGAAACGCCAGCTGATGGATGCTGTGGCGATGCGTGTTATGCCAATGGATTGGCTCCGAAGCGTGGAAAAGGCCAAGAGTTCCCCTCCGGTCACCTACTACCACCGGTTGGTCCTGGGTGTCGCAGTCTGGTCGTGCCCGCGGGCCAGTAACATTCCAGGTATATGCGACCACCTGAGCAAATGAAGTCACGTCGGCGTCGAACCAACCGAGGACGAGTACTACTCGGTTTCGGGGGCTTAGCCCTCTTTTTGTTCTTCACCTCAATCAGGGGCCTAGCTGGCTTCTGGACTGATTACCTTTGGTTCGACAGCCTTTCTTTGTCTTCTGTATGGACCTCGGTACTTTGGGCCAAGATTGGTCTTGGCCTTTTATTCACTGCAGTTTTTTTCATATTGCTCTGGGTAAACCTGTACATAGCGGATCGGCTTGCCCCCAAGGTCCGGCCACCAGGACCAGAAGATGAACTCTCTCGGAGATGGCAGCAATTTACGTCTTCTCGGACCGTTCTCATTAGAAGCTCTATTTCGCTCTTGTTCGCCCTGTTAGTTGGAGCGGGAGTCTCTTC
This sequence comes from uncultured Acidimicrobiaceae bacterium, assembly GCA_913020735.1. Classification (GTDB taxonomy): domain Bacteria; phylum Actinomycetota; class Acidimicrobiia; order Acidimicrobiales; family Poriferisodalaceae; genus MedAcidi-G3. The sequence goes on along the minus strand of CAJWBN010000093.1, from coordinate 2,514 downwards.
ACAGTGGCAAAGCTGGCTCTTCTTCACCAACCGAGTCGACTTTGGCATTGTTGACCAACAGTTCGGTATAGACGTTGGTTTTTATGTTTTCCAACTCCCATTTTTGACGTTCGTTGTTAATTGGGCGTTTGCTGCGATAATCGTGATTTTCGTCGTCACAACCATCCAGCACTACCTCAACGGCGGCATCCGCCTCCAGGGACAATCTGGATCTCGAGTTACGCCACAAGTCAAAGCCCACCTGTCTCTTCTGCTGGGGCTACTGGCGTTAGTCAAAGGTGCCGGTTACTACCTGGACAGGTATGAACTAACGCTTTCTGAACGAGGATTTGTGACCGGGGCTACATACACCGATGTCAAAGCACAATTACCAGCGCTTCAGTTGCTGATGATCGTTAGCGTCTTCTGTTTTGGCTTGCTTATATTCAACATATGGCGTCGCGGGTTCACGTACCCGATCATTGCAGTCGGCTTGTGGGCGTTAGTTGCGAGTCTTGCCGGAACGATTTACCCGGCATTGGTCCAACGTTTCCAAGTAGAGCCATCAGAATCGACAAAAGAAGCGCCTTACATCGAACGCAACATCGAGATGACTCGTATAGCCATGGGCCTCGACCAAGTAACGCCCAAGAACTTTGATTACGAACCCACCCTGACCGCTACGGAAATTGAAGAGAATCTTGCGACTGTGCGTAATGTACGGCTCTTAGATCCAGCAGTTATGCGCGACACCTTCCAACAAACTCAGGGCATAAAGAGTTTTTATGACTTTCGCGATATCGATGTCGATCGATACGAAATTGACGGACGAACAACCCAGGTTGTTTTGGCAGCGAGAGAACTAAAACAAACCGATCTTCCTAATAATTCGTGGGAATCCGAACACATAGCCTTTACACATGGATATGGGATCGCGGCAGCGCCTGCCAACGCCATCGACGCGAATGGCCGCCCCGACTATGCGCTGGCAGATATACCGGTATCTGCAATATCAGGCGCCGAATCCCTAGACGTTGGGACGCCAGGTCTCTACATCGGCGAGGGCCTGCAGGGCTATGCGATCGTTGGTGCTGCTCGCGATGAAGTCGACTTCCAAGATAATGACGATCAAACTGAAGTAACTCGTTACGACGGAGCTGACGGAGTAGATATCAGTTCACTGCCGAGGAAACTTGCGTTCGCCCTGCGATTCGCTGAGCCGAACCTTGTTGTCTCAGGCGAGCTTGGCGCGGAAAGCCGCATTCTCTATAAACGAGATGTAGTCGATCGAGCCAAAACTCTGGCTCCATTTCTGAAGTTCGATCGAGACCCATACCCGGCAATCATTGATGGCAAAGTGCTTTGGATTCTCGACGCATACACCTCCACAGAAATGTTTCCCTATGCACAACGAGTTAACCCTCGAGCTGTCAGATCGGGTGATCTGCGTACTGAAGCAAATTATGTCCGAAATTCAGTCAAAGTCGTTGTGGATGCCTATGACGGAACTCCTAACTTTTACATCGTCGATGACCAAGATCCCATAGCTCAGTCCTATAGCCGACAATTCCCTGATCTATTTAGCGAGACACCACCCCCAGCTGAACTCGCAGAGCACTTCCGGTACCCCGAAGATCTGTTTCGAATGCAAACTGATATGTGGGGTCGGTATCGGATTACTGAGGCCTCGGAGTTCTATGACGCGGCAGGTGCCTGGAGCGTTGCTCAAGATCCAGGTAATTCGATCGGGCAAACAGCAGTCGAATCAGTTATCGATGCATCGGGAAACATCATCAGTAGTTCGGAGGTACGGATTGCTCCCCAGTATCTATTGATGCGACTGCCAGGAGATGACGATGAATCCTTCGTTATTTTCCGGCCCTTCGTGCCGTTCTCAGACGATGACTCACGTAAGAACCTTGAAGGTTTCATGGTTGTCCACAATGACCCTGAGCGATATGGGCAGATCGAAGTTTATGAGATTCGTGCTTCAACTCCGGTAGATGGACCAGCTCTGTTCAATTCGAACATTCAAACAGAGGAAGAGATTTCGGAACGAGTGACACTCTTGAATCAGAATGGATCAACTGTGGTTCCCGGCAACCTGTTGCTGATTCCAGTTGAGAACTCTCTGCTCTACGTTCGTCCTCTCTATATTGAAGCCACGGGAACCACCGCAGTCCCCGAACTCCAATTAGTGATTGTTGGGGTCGGCCCTGAAGTGGTTATTGCTGACAGTTTCGAAGCAGCATTAGCTAACGCTATTCCTGGGCTGAATATTGACTTGCAGTCTGATGGTGTTCCATCTGATCGTGATGCAGCGAAACCTGACGACGACTCCTCGCAAGCTCCTGAGCCTGATGAAGATGAACAGTCTGATGACATGTCCGTCGAAGAGTTGTTGGCCTTATCGCGAGACGCTTTTGATAGAGCTGATGCAGCGTTGCGTGAAGGCGATCTAGCTGGATACCAGCGATGGGTAGAAGCGGCCGCTGGCTACATTTCTAAGGCTCAAAAAATGCTAACTCAGTCTCC
>CAJWBN010000092.1 GCA_913020735.1 uncultured Acidimicrobiaceae bacterium | reverse complement strand
GATGTTTGTTGCTTCGGCGAGGCTTTGCCATTGGCGCTTGCTGATTGCGACGACCATTATGCGTCTGTCGTCTTTGGTGGCGAAGTCTCGGCCAAATGCGCCGTAAAGATCATTGCCAACGGGGACTCGGTCTTCTTTCGTTAGTTGTGCTTGGGCCATGTAACCGAGGTTGGCGACCATAGCGAACGCGACATCTGTTAGAGAGATTTTGGAGAGCTGACCGATTCCCGTTCTTTGTCGATATCGCTCTGCTGCTAGCAACCCAACGGCGGCAGTCAAACCAGTGGCAGTATCCCAGGCTGGCAACACATGATTGGTGGGCATGGTCGAACCCGTTGGTCCTGTGGCCATGGCGAATCCCGATGATGGGTTCACGGTGTAATCAACAGCAGTTGATTCATCCGGATTTCCGATGATGTTCATGTAGATCAAATCTTCTCGTTCAGCACGCAACCTTTCATAGGAAAGCCAACTGGATTCAGGGAAGTTGGATAAAAATATTCCGTTCTCTTCGCCCGGTTCAGTTATCAGCTGCGTAACAAGATCTCTTCCTGCGTCGCTTCGCAGATCTACCTGGATAGATCGTTTACCTTTGTTGAGGCCTGCCCAAAAGAGACTCACTCCTTCTTCTGTAACCGGCCACCTTTGGTAATCGAGCCCCCCTCCGATGGCGTCGAAACGAATGACGTCCGCTCCTAGTTGAGCGAGCGTCATGCCCCCTAGAGGAGCGGCTACAAAGGCTGACCCCTCAATTATTCTTAGTCCTTGTAGTACTGGCGTCATAGTTGACCTCTAATCGTCGCCCCCCGCCCCTGTTAAGAAATCAATGACCTAAGCCTGGTCTCTAAAGACTAATTTCGTGATTTCTTTATGGAGCGAAAACAATCGGTGTCCATACCAGAATGTCACTACCGGAGGACCCTTGCTCGTTTGTGGTGGCGCCACGTATCTCGAATCGCATAAGTCGACCTCCCTTAACTGGAAGGATTTCCTTCAATTCGTGTCTGAATTCCAGCAAGTCTCCTTCGAAAGCGGGCCCGACATGATCGCAGCCATCCCAGGCGACGATGGTGGCAATACCCGGTAGCAGACGGCTCAACGACGCCTGAGCTAACCCTTGAACGTGACCTCCGTAGACGAGTCGCTTTCCGTAAATGCTCGCCGAAGCATCTCGATGCACGAATGCTTGATTAAAGGTCATTCGAGCTAGAGAGGGAGCTAGGTCCACGTGATCTCTCATAGCATCTGTTCTGGACTCGCCGACATCCCATCCAGTCGTTGATAAACCACTCAAGTCCCAATCTGGAACAAGTTCGGTTACATCTTCGAGAGGTGCGGGATCTGACGGCCCGGGGATCTCAGATGAATGGCCGGGGGACCCCGACTTGCTTGCTACTAGTGCACATCTTTCATATTGAACTACTGGGCCACGATCTGTTGAGGTTTCAATTCCTAACCAAACTTTGCCGCGATGCTGGCCCTCTTTTGGTTTGGCGTCAGATAGCCCGAGAACAGTGGTGGTGGTCTGGATTGTTTCGCCTACTTCCACGGGCCTGAGGATTCGCACTGACCGGTAGTAGAGGTTCGCAATTGCTTTACGTGTTGCGTTGGTTGTCTGTCCAATAGCGAATTGCATCACTAATCCGGGATTGACAAGTGCTTTGCTAGAGCCGCTAACTCGCTGGTAGGCGTTTTGGTCAGCTGATGCAAAGTGTTGGTCACCAGTGATCATTCTGTAAGCGACATTGTCAGCTTCTGTAACGGTGACCGCCGGTAACGGCGGGATTGTCATGCCATGTTCGAAGTCGTCGTAATAAGGGCCGTCGTTGTCCACGGTGTTTCCTTCTTTGCGGGTTGGATAATTACAGGTTATGTCTAGCTCTCATTAGATGATGAAATCACGCAGCCTAAGAGGGAAGAACAACAACATTTGCCGGATTTCATCAGCTGTTCTGAGAACCGTCTTTCGTGGCGATCAGCATGGTTGGAACTGCCTGCAGCGCTACTTGACCATTCTGATTGACAAGCTGGTTTTTGATTTCGATAAGCCCCAAATTCTCGCGGGACTTACTTTTTCGTTTACTCAGAATCTCAACGGTGAGAGTTAGAGTGTCCCCAACACGAACTGGCGCGGGCCAAGACAGTTCACTTAGGCCTGCTGCCCCGACACTGTGTGCTCCTAAGAAGTCCTCAGCCAGCAGCTTCATCATTAGAGAACCGGTATGCCAACCTGACGCGATAAGACCGCCATAAATAGTTTCAGAAGCTGCTTCAGGGTCGATGTGAAAACGTTGAGGATCGAATTGAGTGGCGAACTCAATCATCTCCTCTTCTCTCATTACGGTGGAGCCGAGTGTGAATTTTTCTCCGACAGCGAAATCATCGTAGAAACGTTCTTTGCAGGGGATATCCATGCAGTTGTTTGCCTTTCTATCTAGGTGCCCTGACGCGGATCCAGCTCAATAGTAAAGGGCTGACCCGTAAAGTGAGAATTTTTAGCGGCGAGCTAAAAAGAAGCTCTACCTATTTGTACTGATCTTTAAATTCTGACAGTTTGTCGAGCTTTGGAATAACTGTGTCCGCATCCGCGGGGGGCAGTGTGAAGACGATTCGGTTGCAGCCAGCTTCTATTAGGGAATCGACAATTTCTGCCTTCGGTGGACTTCCGAACTGTCCAAAATCAAAAGATTCAGGATCTCGACCGGCATCCTCTGCCATTTGTTTCAGGGTGTTGATTTGATCAGCGAAGTCATAGCGCCCGCTAATTGGCATGAAACCATCACAGTATTCAATTATGTCTTTCATCGTTTTTGGTCCCGCAGCTCCACCTAAAATAATCGGAGGGTGTGGTTTCTGCGTTGGCTTCGGCCATTGCCAACTAGAGCTGAATTCGACGTGTTCGCCATGGAATTCGGCTTCGTCGTTGGCCCAGATTTCTTTCATTGCCAAAATTCGTTCGCGCATCACTGCCCTGCGTTCGCCGAATTTGACTCCATGGTGGTGCAGTTCTTCTTTGTTCCAGCCGTAACCAATCCCGAAGAGGAAACGACCATCAGTCAATGCGTCGACTGTTGCGACACTCTTTGCCAACCAGATCGGGTCTCTCTGTGGGACGAGGGTAATGCCAGTACCGAGTTTGATCTTGCTAGTAACTGCACCGGCCATTCCCAAAGCCACAAACTGGTCATGTGTTCGCCAGTACTCCTCTGGGAGGGGTGGTGCTTTTGGGTTGAGGCCCCATGGTGTTTCTCGGCTTGTTGGGATATGGCTGTGCTCCGGAAACCAGATTGATTCGAAACCGCGATCTTCGGCCTCTTTGGCCAATGTCATTGGGTTAATTGCTTTGTCGGTGGGGAACATGTTTATGCCGAAATCAGTCATAGGTGGATCATAACCATGTCAATATGCTCGTTGCTCGCTGTGTTCTGAAAGCTAACGGTATTGCTGAATCAGCCTCTAAAAATGCGATGAGTCCTCATGGAATTGAGGACTCATCAAAAGGTGGTCAGTGCTGTCTTTCTGACACCTGATCGCCGGAGGCTTTTTAGACCTGGCGTTGTTACTTAGGTAGTGACTTTGTTATGCGTCGTGGCTATCTAAATAGGTGACTTGGAGGTTGCCTGCCAACACTGGTGCGAGCATTTCTGGCAGTCCGGTGTCCATCCGCCACTGCAGATAGGCCTGATGGTTTTCTTTGAGCGCAAACTTCTCCCACAGAACGACGGTGTCTGGATTGTTGTCGTCGCTGTAGACCTCGATTGATTCGCAGCCTTCAAAGGCACGAGTATCGGCTAGAGCTCCGCGGAGGATTTCGATCAGTTCAGGTCCTTTGCCTTCTTGGCAAGGGAATACGACGTGAATAGTTTGAGACATCTTTAACTTCCTTAAGGAATAATTTGCAGTGTGTGATTTAGAAGCTCATCACCTTTGGTTGAGAACGTCAATTTTTGCTCTTGGCTTGTATTGGAAACAGGAATATATGACTAGGAGTTGGCTTTAATTATCTTCTTGGTTTTGAGGCCGCAATGATCTCGACCTCAATGTCTCCTACTACCAGTGGGGCGCCAACAGTCGTTCTGCAGGGATAAGGGGCCTCAAACACGTCTAGAAAGACTTCGTTCCAAATTGCGAACTCTGTTACGTCGGTCAGTTGGGCGTTGACCTTGATGACGTGGTCAAGTGAAAGACCCATATCTTCGAGCATCGAGCCGAAGTTCTCTAGAGCAACTCGTGCTTGTGTGGCTAGTTCGCCACCTGTCACTTCGAATGTTTCAAGGTTGATCGCTGTCATGCCGCTGAAGAAATACAAATCACCGACTTGGATTGCAGTCGAGTTTTTAATGTTGAACTCTTCGAGTGCGGCTGCCGCTGAAGGCGAGGAGTGAATGATAGTCATGGCGGAACACCATAGACGTCATTGGTTGCAGCCTGTTGCTCCGGAAAACAAACAATCTTTAGCTAGGAGTCACTTCCGCACATCTGGCCACCCTCGTCGAGGTATATCGAATTCTTAGGCTGAGCGAACAAGGCTTCAACCGCAGGTACAAATTCTTCGAGACTCATTGAGTCATATTTTGGATCGAAGGCCGTTTGGTCGAACTCTTGACAGAATTCGACGGTGAGATCGTAGGCGGGGTGATCTTGAAACTGGTCTCTCATGTTGCGGTCTAGTCCCAGGTAGTGAAAAAAGTTGTAGCCCTGAAAAATGCCATGTTGTTCGACCATCCAAAGATGTTCTTCACTAACGAAAGGCTTAAGGATTGCTACAGCTATATCGGGGTGGTTGTAAGAACCAAGAGTGTCACCAATGTCGTGGAGGAGCGCACAAACAACGTACTCGTCGGACTTGTTAGCTCGGTAGGCGCGAGTGGCAGTCTGTAGCGAATGTTCCATCCGGTCGACTGAAAATCCGCCGTGATCACCTTCTAACAGTCGGAGGTGGTCGAGAACTCGACTAGCGACGCTGCTTGCAAGCTGTTGGTTGTGTGCTGCAATAATTTTCCAATCCAGAGCGGTTCCTTCAGTCATCGCTCCAAATGTCGCAGATTGTTCCAGCAGATCTTTACTGTCGACGGTAGTGCTCATTTCATCCTCTTTTTCGTGCTGGCTCCATGTTAATCGGTCTGAGCTAGACAGTTTTTGTTTCAATTTTCAGCCATAAGAAGTTCGTCTTGGCGTCGATGTTGCAGGTAGATAAGCTGACCGATAGAACTGTATTAGGTACGCCAAACATGATCGAAGGATGAGATATGGAACTCAGCTCCAACTTAGGCCGTTTTTACATCAATGGAGAGTGGGTTGAGCCGTCTACGGACACCACAGTTGAGGTCATAAACCCAGCTACTGAAGCACCAATAGCATCCATCGCTATGGGTGGTCCAGCTGATGTAGATGCAGCTGTTGAAGCTGCACAAGCTGCGTTCGACAGTTACTCACAAACGTCAATTGAGTACCGTGTTGAGCTCCTGAATCGGATTACCGGGCTGTTGAGCACACGGTCAGAAGATCTAGCGAACCTCATTTCCGCCGAAATGGGGGCCCCTAAGGGTCTAGCTAAGGCAGCCCAAGCTCCCACTGGAGTAGCTCACTTCGCAACGATGGCTCAGATTCTCGGTTCTTATCAGTTCGAAGAACAGATGGGTAAATCCTTGATTGCGAAAGAGCCAGTCGGGGTCGTAGGAATGATTACGCCTTGGAACTGGCCTCTTAACCAGATCGCCTGCAAGGTAGCGCCAGCTCTCGCCGCAGGTTGCACAATGGTGCTGAAGCCATCAGAGGTCGCTCCGCTCAATGCCATCTTGTTCGCTGAACTGCTAGATGAGGCTGAAGTTCCGGCCGGAGTGTTTAATTTGGTTAATGGTGATGGACCATCAGTAGGAGCGCACCTATCAGCGCATCCTGGAGTTGACATGATGTCATTTACTGGATCCACACGAGCGGGAGTTGAGGTAGCCCGAAACGCGGCCCCGACCGTAAAGCGAGTGGCTCAAGAACTCGGCGGAAAGTCCGCCAATATCATTCTCGATGATGCTGACTTAGCGGAAGCTGTTGGGCGTGATGCTTTCGGAATGTGTACCAATTCTGGTCAGTCCTGCAACGCTGCTACCCGGATGTTCGTGCCGTTCAATCGCATGGAAGAAGCTGCAGCTATCGCCAAAGGCTCAATGGAGTCGGTCTCGGTTGGAGACCCTGTCAGCGATGGAACAATTATTGGACCGGTGGTTTCTGAAGTTCAGTGGAACAAGATCCAAGCCTTGATCGAGGCTGGTATTGAAGAAGGAGCGACCTTAGTCACAGGAGGAACCGGACGCCCCGATGGTTTAGACAGTGGATATTTCGTTCGACCAACTCTCTTCACCAACGTTACGAATGACATGCGAATTGCCCAAGAAGAAATTTTCGGACCGGTACTGGTAATGATCGGATACGAAGATGACGATGATGCAGTCCGGATGGCGAATGAGACGCTCTACGGGCTCTCGGGCTATGTGTCGGGTAGCCAAGACAGGGCCATGTCGGTGGCTAGAAGAATACGAAGCGGCAATGTCCATGTAAACGGAGCAGGACCCGATTTCAACGCACCGTTTGGCGGTTACAAGCAGTCCGGTAACGGCCGTGAATGGGGTCAACACGGCTTTGAAGAATTCTTAGAGACTAAAGCCATCATGGGGGCTGGCTGAGTCTAGGAAGTCCAAAGATTGGCGTTGCTTCAGAATCGAAGCGCGTATCAAAACCGAGATGAAGGAGCGGTCTACACCATACTGAGTAGGTGAGGCTTCCCCAAAGTTTGCTTGTATGTGTGTTGTTAGCTGTTTCCTGTTCGTCCGCAGGTGACTCAGACGCCGCCAATCAACTCGATGGGACTCCGACAAAGGCGACTACCACGACGCGCCTTGAGAAGGCTTCAACAGAGACCTCACCGAAGACCACTACGGTCGCGACAACACTTGACGTAGCCGACAACGTCAACGATTTTGACCTGACAGTGGTAGCGCCGGCACGCGTCAGCAGCTACTCCCAGTTCGAGGTTTCAGTTGTCTCACAGGAAGAGATAACTGATATCCAAGTCGTTTCCGATGGGTTCATTGTGCTGGCTGATGCGCAAAAATCGTTGACGCTCATAAGTCCTATCGTTCAGCAAAATGAAATGATCGATTACTCGGTTGATGTAACCACCGCAGATGGACGTTCAAAGAGGATTGACCTGCAAATCGAAGTGGCCCTATATGAGCATGACGTCGCTCGTACCAGACACCTCAAGCCGGATGACTTAGAGGGCACTAGCAGCGAAGATTACGCGGTTTTTAACTTCGGTTTTGAAACAGTTTTCGTGAACGAGCGTTACAACGAAACGTATTGCTACCCAACTGTTAATGACTGCGACGAACGAGACGGTTCATTTACCGCTGACGCACACAACATGATGGTCGGAGACTTCAATGGAGATGGTCACCAAGACCTTGTGGTCGGTTGGGCCATCTTTCCACACACGATGACCCACAAAGAACGAAGCACAGTGAGGGTGTACCTCAACGACGGAAACGGCCGACTCATAGCAGACCCAACGATTTACTCCTCGGGAGAGCCCCCAGAACGCAACATGTCGTACCGGCTAGTAGTTGACGACTTCAATCAAGATGGTGTCGACGATATCTTCGCCGGCTCCCAAGGTTTACTCAAGCTCCTCCCAACCGGGGAGAGAATCAATGACATGGACCCCCACGTTTTGCTGTTATCTCGTGAGGGCAAACTCTTTGATGCCTCAGACACCATCGACTATCGCGGGAACAGATTTTTTGCCCACGATGCATCATCGGGAGACATAAACGGTGATGGGTTCCCAGATATTTTGGCTGCACGGACTTTGTTTTTGAATGACGGCGGGACAGGGTTTGTAAATTCAATCGACAATCTCCCTGAGGGAATGCGTCGGACCGACCACTACGTCATGTCGTCCCTACTCGAAGATTTCAATGGCGATGGTTTGGCCGACCCAGTGCTTTTTTGGGGAGACGAAATAGATTCTTTGAATCCCTGGCCCGCACAAATAGCTATCAGCGACAAGCAAAAGCCGAGCCATCAATGGGAGGTCCTCAGTCTCCCCGTGGGACAGTTCGGACCTGGAACCACCAAATTCAACCATGCAGCCACTGCAGACATCGACGGTGACGGAGATACAGACATTGTCATCGGAACCACGAGGGCCGGAAGCCTTTATTACGTCGGAAGATTCATACAAGTCCTCCGCAACGACGGATTAGGCAACTTCACCGATATCAGCCAAGAGGCAATGGGAGAACAACCAAGGGCCTTGAACTACGAAGATCCAGAAGTCGAGGTGCAGTGCACCGTCTGGGGAGAAGGCCAGGTGGTTCTTCTCGACATCGATAACGATGGTGACATCGATATAACTGACCGAACACACGGTGGCGCGAACGGCGGAAAAGAAGCATGCCCTGGGATAGAAATTTATTTGAACGATGGGGACGGCAATTTTTCGAGCGATGAATCAAGTCACCTAGCTTGGGTTCGCCAATATCAGATACCGGGCTTTGTGGCTTTGACGCCAGCTGAGCATGAGATTGGTAATGCAATCCCGATAGATCTCGACGGTCGTTTCGGAATCGATTACGTCGCTCACATACGGTCACCCTGGGGAGGCTTGTTCGCATTTCTCTACCAAGTGATGTCATTGGAGTAAATGAACGATGATTGCGCAATTAAGAACGCTGGTATCCGTTCAGAACGACGCTGTTGTCGCCCCATACATTCGGTCTTTGGTTTCCTCACGCAAAAATCCGAGTTCTTCGGTGAGAGCCTGCCTGCCCGCTTCAGCTTCAGGGTCTTCGGGGTAGTAAGCCAACTCAGAGGCAGGATCTCCAGCGACTCGGGTCCCGATCAGATATCGAGGCTTGCTGTAGTCGTAAGGGCGGGCCCGGTGAAGAGCTCTTCGGTTATCCCATAGCAGTGTGTCCCCGGCAACCCAATTGTGGCTGTAGACACGCGAATCATCAGCGACAACATGTTCTATTAGAGAACGGATCAGTTTGCGGCTTTCTTCTCGGACAAGTCCTGGAATTCCAAAGGCATGTCGCCCTACGAACAAGTTTGGTTTCCCTGTCTCGGGATGAATCTTGACCATAGGTCGCAGGTAGGCCTCTCCGTGGTACACCTCGCCATATAGGCCTTCACCCTCCGCATCGGGAAAATCTCCCAAGTCGTTCGCTTGAGAAAAGTTCGTCGAATGGTATGCGCTTAACCCAGCGACTAGTTCTTTTGTGGCTTCGTCTAGAGTTTCGTAGCCGGATTGCAGATCAGCTAACTCAGTTTGTCCACCTTCATCCGGAACGACTACACCTGCTTCA
>CAJWBN010000091.1 GCA_913020735.1 uncultured Acidimicrobiaceae bacterium | reverse complement strand
GTTCAGACGTGACGATCGAGGTTGAGGAACTCGCTGTCGGAAATCGAGTGACCCAGGCCGCTGCTTCGGTTACATGTGGGGGAGCTGTGGTGCTTCGTGCTTCCGCTGCTCTCGGAGGCCATGATTTACAGATTGACCGCGGGTGGCGCCAGATTCCGACTGTACCTAGCCCCGAAGACTGTCCCAGGCGTCAAGCGACATCGGAAACGGGTCATTCGTTCACCGATTATTCGGACATCCGTTTGGCCGGGCAGATGCCTGGTGAAGCGGCCGTCTACTACTGGGCTCGGCTAGAGCGCGGGCTTACATCCTCGACGGCCGGGTTGATCGCTCTAGCCGATTTGATTCCCAGCGGGATGCGGGTGAGCCTCGGTAAAGCATTCAGAGGCTCAAGCTTGGACCATGCCGTCCGAATCACCTCCTTGGAGGAAAGCGATTGGGTGTTGATACGAATTGAAGCCGATGCAATCAGGAATAGCGTGGGTCATGGCCGTGCTGAGATCTACTCTCAAAGCGGTTCGCTTTTGGCGACCGGTAGTCAGTCGTTCGCTATTTCGGCTATCACTGGACCGCTGGACCGTTAGGAGCCCGAGTATGAGTGCGTATGTCATTTTTCAAGGAGACGTCACAGATGAGGCCTTGTACGAGGAGTACAAGCAACTAGCTTCCTCGACGGTGGCTGCCCACGGGGGAAGTTACATCGTTCGTGGTGGTCCTTGGATTTCCCTGGAGGGAGCGGAACCCGCTTCCAGGACAGTGGTTATTCGATTTGATTCGATCGAAGCCGCTAGAACCTGGTACGACAGTCCTCAATATGAAGCGGCTCGGCCAATTAGACAGGCTGCAAGCGTTGGGGCTTTGTACATAGTTGAAGCGTGACGATCGAAAGCTAACCTCGACCAATTAACGGCATTTCGTTAGCCATTATGGTCATTTGCGGCACGTTAACATCGAGCGGCAGTTCGGCCAGAAGAACGACAGCATCCGCTACATGTCCAACGTCCATGGTGGGTTCCGCTCGAACCGTTCCGTCTGCTTGCAAGGCGCCCTCTGATATCTGATTCGTCAAGGGTGTTAAAGCGTTGCCGATATCTATTTGGCCGACGGTGATACCGTGTTCGCGGCCCTCTAAAGCAAGGGCCTTAGTGAGCCCCGTAATGGCATGCTTTGTAGCTGTGTAAGGACTTGAAAGCGGACGGGGCGTCTGCGCTGAAACCGATCCATTATTGATGATTCGACCGCCAGAAGGCTTCTGTGCTTTCATTTCCCTGAAAGCAGCTCGTGAGCAAAGCCAAGTTCCCGTGAGGTTTATGTCAACTACTTCGAGCCATGACCTAACTGGCAGTTCATCGATAGGGACCGGCGGAGCGCCGATGCCTGCGTTGTTGAACAGGAGGTCAACACGCCCAAACTTCTGAATAGTGGTGGCGAAGAGTTGGTCCACTGCTTCGGGCTGTGCCACGTCAAGCGGAATTGAAGCGCAAGGGTTTTTCAAGCGATCCGCCACAGCGTCCAGCAACTCGATTCGCCGGCCGCAGATCACGACTGACCAGCCTTGTGCGTCCAGGGCTAGCGCAGTAGCCGCTCCGACGCCCGTGCCGCCTCCGGTAATTACGGCAACCTTGGATGCTTCCTCCGAGTTCAATTCATTGTCCTTTGGCTTGCTTTTCGAGTCTGGCCCACTCGTCCCGAAGGCCGACAGTTCTATGAAACAACATCTTGTGGTCTGGGTCGGCTGCAAAGTAACCAAGCCGTTCGAACTGAACAACTTGACCAGACCTTGTGTTAGCAAGCGCGGGTTCTAGCTTGCAGCCTTCCATGAGGGACCGGGACTCATCGTTTAAGTCGTCAATGGGCTGGCCCGTGTCTTCGCCGGGACTCTTGGTTGCGAACAGACGCTCGTAGAGAGCCACTGTTCCGTCAACAGCGCTTTTCGCGTCGACCCAATGAATAGTTGCTTTCACCTTTCTTCCGTCAGGGGCTGCGCCTCCAGCTGTGGCGGGGTCATAGGTGCAGCGAACTTCAATTGGAGTCCCGTCTTCATCACACACCGCGTCGGTGCAAGTGATCAGGTACCCGCCGCGTAGCCGGACTTCGCGACCGGGTGACAATCGGAAGTATTTTGGTGGCGGCTCCATTTTGAAGTCGTCGTGCTCTATCCAGAGCTCATTGCTAAAAGGAACTGTCCGAGTTCCGTCATCTTCGTTCTCTGGGTTGTTGGCTAGGGTCCTGTCATCGGTGACGGGCATGCCGTCAGCGTCCGTCGGCCAGTTGGTGATAATTAGCTTCAGGGGCTTAAGGACCGCCATCCGCCGGAGTGAGGATCGGTTTAGCTCCGTGCGTACGAACGACTCAAGGAGTTCTACATCGTGGCGCGCGTTGGTCCGCGCCACGCCGATAAAGGCGCAGAAGTCTCGGATGGAACTTGCGGGATAGCCCCGTCGTCTAAGGGCTCGAAGGGTTGGCAACCTTGGGTCTTCCCAGCCGTCGACGACACCAGCTGCGACTAGTTCTTTCAGCTGACGTTTAGACGTGACAGTGTGCGTGAGCTCGAGTCGGGCAAATTCGGTTTGGTAGGGCACTGGCCCTTCAATCGGTAGTTGACTTAAATACCAGTCATACAGTTCGCGGTTATCTGAAAACTCCAAACTGCAGAGCGAGTGAGTCACTCCCTCTATAGCGTCGCTCTGTCCGTGTGCCCAATCGTAAGTTGGGTAAATCGACCAGCTGTCGCCAGTCCGATGGTGCGTCTCTTCTCTAATTCGGTACATCACGGGATCCCGCATCTGCATGTTCTCGTGTTGCATATCAATCTTGGCCCGTAAGACGCGACTACCCTGAGCGAACTCTCCTGCCCGCATCCTGCGAAACAGATCCAGGTTCTCATCAGTTGAGCGCGATCGAAACGGACTGTCGACGCCAGGCCGACCGAAGCCGCCGCGTTGTTCGGCAACGACTTCAGGGCCCTGATCATCGACATAAGCGAGCTCCCTCATGATGAGAAACTCAGCCCATTCGTATAGCTGCTCGAAATAGTCAGAGCTGTGAAAAACAGAAGCTGGGGTGAAACCCAACCACTTAAGGTCTTCGAGAATCGCATCAACGTAGCTCACGTCCTCCGTACTCGGATTCGTGTCGTCGAAACGTAAATTGCAGACCCCCTGGTGCTCAGCTGCCAACGCGAAATCAAGGCATATCGCTTTGGCATGGCCTATGTGGAGATACCCGTTAGGTTCGGGCGGGAATCGCGTCTGGACGCGCCCGTCGAAGCGACCCGAGGCTGTGTCGGCGGCTACGAGGTCTCTGATGTAGTCGCTCTTGAGTGCAGCATCTCGCTCATTCTCAGTCAAAGAACCCTCATTTTGGTCGGAGCGCAAGTTAGCTCGGGCCTGGATTAAAGCTACCGTGCCTACTCCTCCAGGGATGGGTCTATTCGGCCTAAATGACGTGGCGGCCATTTCCCTGGAACCACGCCGTGCTTTAGAAGAAATTGAGAAACGCGTTCTAAGACACCCAATACTAAATGGGTTGCGTCGCCCCCGAGCTTCTCTGCAATGGGGTTCGAATAACGATCTGTTTGAACCTCGATTTCCTTCCGTTGAGCGCGCCCTGTGGCTGTATGCAACCCCTGTTGATCTAACCAACCAATATCACTGAGGTGAATCAACTCTGCCTTCCATTCGTCGGGCGTCCATCCTCGTATCTTCTGAATGACTTCAGGCGTACCTCTTCCATCCGCAACCATCAGTAGGTGCGAGCCGAGGCCTGAGATTCCGGCTTCGCGCAACGCAGCGTTGTGTCCATCGAACCGGTACTCCCTTAGTAGGGTCGTTGCGTGCCATAGACCGAGTAGAGGTGGCTCGGGCCAAGGCTCGGACACCCACGCCTCGAAAAGCGGCCGCTCATCACAGCTCAACTCCGGCAAGGCGGACCCGAGTAATTTAACTGCTTCCGTAAGTTCTGGACCCCACGAGTATTCCTCAAAGATTCGGTTTAATGCTCGATCGACAATTGACAGCTGCAGGCTTCTGACCTTCGCAGCCGGCATTATGTCCCAACATCCAGGAACGGAACGCTCGACCATCCGCGGAGCGAAGTTATAAAAAACTCTCGTCACGAGATCAGCTGGCGCGTTCCCTAGAGGAGCAGAGCGATACGCGAAGTAGGCATGCCACCAGCCCTTGTATCCAAAAGCCGTGAACTCGTTGATCTCAGGAGCGTAATACGTGCATGAATGCAGTGGCTCGGCCGCAGCGGCGAAACGCCTTGCGTCTGTCTTGCTACCAGCCATTGAAATGGACGAATTCGGCGTCCGCCTTTCGGCGCCCTGGTTTGAATTGTGTGCCGACAGTGTAAGCGACAGGGCTGAGGGCTACCTGCTGAACCTCTTCAAAGGGAATGCCTAACACCTCCGCCACGTCTCGTTCTCGTTGGAGGTGCACTGTTGTCCAACAGGTCCCAAGGCCTCTGTTGCGTGCTGCGAGCATGAAGCTCCATGCTGCTTGTATGACGGACCCCCACTTCACTGCTTGGGTCATAGCATCAGCGCCGTCTAAACGGCCTGTAATACAGGGAACAAAAATTGCTGGTGCTTCGGGAAAGGTTTCCGCCAAATGGCGGGCCGAGCCCATCATGTTCAGCCATGACTGTTGGGCGACGTCATCGCCTTGTTGTGACACTGCTGAATCCAAGTATTTGTCGGTCACCATAGCGGTCCACACTTGCTGATATATCAAACCCACTTCTCTGCACTGGTCTCGGTCGTTGGAGATGACGAAATGCCAATCCTGTCTCAACGAACCCGTCGGAGCCTGCAGGGCAAGCGTCAAACATTCACGCAGTACTTCTTCGCCGACCTCTCGTTCCATATCCAACCGGCGACGCACTGAACGTGTTGTCGCTAGGACCTCGTCTGCAGTTAATTCCAACATCTTCCAACCCCTGCTTCCCTCGCCATCAAGACAAGAACTGAACCTTTGCGGTTCCGATAACACCTGTACGTCCATCTTCGGCAATGATGCTCAAATCAAGTTCAGCAGTCATCTCGTCATCGTCGGTATCTGTGACCGCCCCTGTCATCGTGATGTTGGAATCGACGAGCAACGAGCCACGAAACACAGTATCGATACTCATAATGTTGCAGCCCGGTGCCCATTTGTGAATCATCGCTGCTAAGAGTCCTTGGCTCATGATTCCCGGAACGATCGCCCCCGGGAAACCCTCCTTTTTTGCCGCTTCGTGATCCGTAAATCGTTCGAATAGATGCTTTGCAGAGGTGCAGAAACTGGTGACCTTTGCCATCGAAACATCCGGAGTCTCGTTCGGCAGTTCGTCTCCTAGTTCAACTTCAGCAAATTTATAGATAGTCGACATGGTTATTCCGCCTTCTTGATCATCTTCCAGTCCACCGTCGAAACAAGTTCACCGGCAGCGTTTCGAAACTCCATTCGCTGGACAATGAAAATCATTGTGCCGCTTCGGCCAGTCTTGTCGAAGATATCCGCGATGGTCGTGGTGGCAGTCAAAACGTCACCGGCCCTAATTGGGGCATGAACCTCTACTCGCTTACCGCCGTCGATACCGAAGCCTCCACCAATCTTGGGAAAATTTTCCGGCAAGACTCGTCCGGACATGCAGTGTGTCGTGAAACCTGGGTGCGCTTGGAAATCGTGATGTCCGGGGTCGAGAAACCGTGCGTCAGTTTCGCCGCATGCGCGGGCCCATTCGATCATCTCATCGGTCTTCATCTCGAAGGTCGCCCAATCGAATTCAACCCCAACCCAGTCTTGCCTTACCGAGGTCATGTCCTGTTGAGAACTAGCTTGATTCATCTCTTCTTTCCGTTCGGAGGCATTGGCGCGGCAGCGATACCACATCCGGGTGCGAAGGTAACACTTGGCCACATGGTTTGTGTATTTGGGCAATGATTACCTGCATGTCGACGAAATCTCAACAAAGTTCCAATTCGAGGATCTTCAATGCATGGGCAGGCCGCGTGAGTGGCTGCATGCTGGGTAAACCGGTCGAAATGCTTTCGATGAGGCATGGGAGAGACGAGCTGACGGGCTACCTGGAGGCAGCTGACGCCTTGCCACTGCGGGACTATGTCCCCTTTCGACTAGACCTGAACCCCTCTGTGGAGCACCCTGGGGCTTGCAAGGGCACAATATCGGCGGCCATTCCAGACGATGACATCAACTACACGGTCATTTCACTTATGTTGATCGAAGAGTACGGCCGAGACTTTACAACCGCTGACGTCGGGCGGATCTGGCTTCGTTATCTACCTGGAGCAATCGTGTATACGGCGGAACGAGACGCCTATCTCAAACTGATGGAGCATGCAGGCATGAGGTTCGCTTCTGGCTCCGAACCACACATGGATCTCACTGAATGTAGCGACAACCCATATAACCAGTGGATCGGAGCTCAAATTCGCGCCGACTTATACGGTTGGGTTAACCCCGGCGATCCTAAAGAAGCAGCCGCAATGGCGCGAAGGGATGCAAGTCTCAGTCACAGAACTGAAGGCATCTACGGTGCGATGGTCGTTGCCGCTGCCGGGGCTCTGATCGGCTCGGGGGTGAGCCTTGCCCGTTCTATGGAAGAAGCAGCTTCATACATACCTTCTGACTCTGATTGTGCAGCAGCGATTGGCCTGGGCCTCGCTGCAGCATCGGATCCAATGCCAACCAGGATCCACGATCAGTATGCGGGCATGTCTCCGGTGCATACAGTTAACAATCTGGCTCTAGTTACCTGGGGTCTTACGCGTAACGCTGAAGACTTTGGCGCCGCGATAGGAGACACAGTCGCGGGGGGTTGGGACACAGACTGCAACGGAGCCACAGTTGGGGGATTGTGGGGCCTAACGGGGCGAGAGGTTCCCAATCGGTGGGTTGACCAATGGAGCCGCCGAATTCAAACAAGCATTGCAGGCTGCGCTGAATTTACACTTGAGGACCTAGCGACCCGAACAACTGAACTAGCCATCTAGTCCTCCTTAGTTGGCCGGAGCGAAACGGCATTGAAGTTGCCGCCTTCTAGGGCGTTAACTAGCCCATCAATGTCCTGAATATCCTGAGCGGGAAAGTCCGTGGCACAGAAACCGACACGACTTACAACATGGCTGTCGCTTCCACCGAAAGTTTTGTATCCATATTTGGCTGCCATCTCAATTGATAATTCGTCTTCTCCTGGAATCGATCCGCCATTCAGAACCTCGACTGTGTGTACGCCCTCCACATGGCCCTTTTCTTGATAGTGAGAAAACAAGCCGACCCGTTTGCGACCCGGGTGACAGGGCGCAGCAAACGCCCCGGCCTTGTGGCTTTGATATAACACGTGCTCAATTGGTAATCGCACGTCGCGAAAATCTAGAGCAGCCTGCAACTCGTCGTTTACGCCGAACACAAGTACGTGCCCGAAGTCAGTTTCAACTTCGCTGGCCTTCAGAATCAACAAACCGTACTCATCCTCGAGGTGCCGGTAGTCGGATTCTGCGTCATACTGACGGTGTTCGGTCAAGACGAAACCATCTAAAGGCAATTCCTTCTTCCGGATCCATTTGCAGTAGTTCTCTACCTTCGCCCGACCATCGTCTGATTTAACAGAGTGGGTATGTAGATCTAGCAGCATGAGGTCTGATGATTAGCTGAGTCGGAATACAGGAATGGCGAAGGTCTCGCGATCGTCTCGGTCTTGTTTGACGTATGTCACTTCGACGCGTGACCCAATAGCTACGTCGTCGGGTTCACACTCCACCACCACACTTAGAAGCCTGGGCCCTTCATCCAGAGTGACGAAAGCCATGACATAGGGACATGCTTCGGCGAATCCTTTAGCTTGATTTTGTTCAGTCACTGTAAAGCTGTAGATACTGCCGGCCCCAGACGCGACGAAGTGTTCGAGGTCTGCGCTATCTAAGCAGTGGGCGCATAGTCCTCGCGGGCGATGTTGGACCAGGCCGCAGCTTGAACATCGCTGAAGCACTAGTTCGCCGCGACCGGCTCCTTCCCAGAAGCCTCGTGTCTCCCAACTTGCGTAGGGAATCGGATGCTCAATAGCGTTCATCGGTCCACTCCAAGAATCAAAGTGGCGCCACTGTGTTTATCGCCGATCGTGCCACCTGTTCCATGCGCCAATGCGACCTCCGCGCCAGCCACTTGCCGGGCGTCGCATTCATTTCTCAACTGCTTTACAGCCTCGATGACTAGAAAGATGCCGCGCATCCCCGGATGGTTGGAAGACAATCCACCGCCGTCGGGATTCACAGGTAGAGACCCTTGCAGACTGATACCTCCGTTCGCAACGAAGTTACCGCCCTCTCCGGGAGGGCAAAATCCAAGATTCTCCAACGTAGCCAAAACTGTGATCGTGAAGGAGTCGTAGATCATGGCGAGATCGATATCGGAGTGCTGCACGCCCGCCATCTGCATCGCTTTGGCACCAGACTGCTTAGCGGCGATCGAAAGGATGTCGGAATAGCCGACTCCTTGGTGTTGCACGGCTTCCCCACAACCGAGAATCTGCACCGGTTCCTTCTGTAGGTCCCGAGCACGTTCTAAAGAAGTAACAACAACTGCACCGCCGCCGTCGCTAATAATGCAGCAATCGAGGAGGTGGAGCGGACGAGAGATCATCCTGCTTCCCAATACGTCATCAACAGTTATAGGGGTGCGCATCTTGGCTAACGGGTTCAGGGCCGCATGTTGGCGCATGGTTACAGCTATCTCGGCAAGTTGCTCGCTTGTTGTGCCATAAGTCGCCATATGGAGATTCGCGTACGATGCGTAACTCCCGACAGTGGTCATGCCGTATGGGGCGGAGAAGGCAGCGTCTGGGTTACGAGAGCCCCCCGACCCACCTGTTCCAATCGCCATCGAATTAGAAGCTGCGGTAGAGCCGTATAGGACCAACGCTACATTGCACAGCCCAGCGTGTACTGCGGCCGCAGCATGAGTCACGTGAGCGACGAACGATGACCCGCCTATATTTGTCCCGTCAAGGTAATCCGGATACAGGTCCAGGTACTCGGCGAGGTCGACGATTCCCATCAGGCCCATGGTCATTGAGGCGCCGAAGAGGCCGTCGACATCGCTACGTTCTAAGCCAGCGTCAGCTAGAGCGCCTTTGGCTGACTCGGCCATAATTTGAAACTCAGTCTTGTCAGGGGAAAAACGGCTCGGATGTTCGTACACGCCAGCAATCGCGGCGCCGCGAGGAAAGGAGGAATTGCTCATGAGATCGGACTACCTTCGACGACAACCCCGACTATTACGTCGCAAAGCTCAGACGGAGCCTCTTGAGCGGACCTGCGGCCGGCTGAGGAAATCGTCACAATTCTAGCTGCGGCGAGTTGCTCTGCAAATTCCATACTGCTTGCTTTTAGCTCCGCTTCTGTGTGATCGCCAATGACGATAATCGTCGGGCAGGAGCAATCGCTTACGTCTACCCGTTGATTCCAGTCAGCCTGGGCTTTCCGTGCTCCAAGGGTCGCTCGAGGATCAGTGGTGACCCAATTTCCGAAAGCCCTCCGCATCATTTTTTCATCTGGGTTCGGTGCATAGCCACTCGTGTCAAATTGCCTTCGTGCCTTGCCGCTGGTGATCTTGGTCAGCTCCTCAATTTCAGACTCTAAAGAGACGAAAGGCCCGACGGCGCCGACGCAAATGAGCGACGAAAGGGGAAGCGCGCCGTTAGTGGCTATCTGGACGCCAACAGCGGCTCCCAGACCTTCGGCGACAATCGTTAGCGAGGAAAGCCCCCACGGAATGAGTAGCGATTCGATGTGAGCAGCCATCGCTTCGACCGTTGCGAGGCTGTCCAGCGAGCCACTGCGGCCGTGGCCCGGAAAGTCCAAGCTGATCGGCGAATGCTCGACCATCAGGAGGTCCATCACTTCACTGAAGCTATTGCCGTTGACCCCAGCATCGTGAAGAAACAAAATCGGATGGCCGGTGTTCAGGGACGGCGGAGATCCGGG
>CAJWBN010000090.1 GCA_913020735.1 uncultured Acidimicrobiaceae bacterium | reverse complement strand
CTTTGTCTGGCTCCCATGCACCCGGGTCACCTTTAAGTAGGTAGGACAAAATACCCGGCCCTCGAGCCGCTACCGCTCCTGAAAATGCCTGGGTTCCACTTCGAGCTGTCGCCAAACGGTGAGCCAAATATCCAGCCGTTGTGGTTTCTACGACTCCGAGGCTCAAGCCTCGATCAGAGAGCAGAGTTAAAACTGTTGACTCCATGTTGTCTTCATCAACTGCGAACACCAGATCGCCGAGCAATCCCCTTAAGAACTCTTCCTCCGCTTGCAATAGCTCTTCGACTTCTGCAGAGGTTGCCGCTTTAGCTGTAATTCTGACCTTTATACCTTCAACTCCGCTGGCAAGGAAAGCCAGGGTCGGATTACCTGCTTCCTCAAGTTGGCTTATCCGGTCAGCAAGTATCTCCGCCAATCCAGATTCGCTTTGACCCCATGTCCGCAGTACTCGGCTTTCGATCACTGAAGTAATTCCCGAGCGCGACTGCAAATCCGGCAAGACCGTTCCCAGAACCATCTCTTTCATCTCGTAAGGAACCCCCGGAACGGCATAAATCACTTTGTTCGAGCCATTTGGGCCTTCTACCGGAACCACTAAACCTGGGGCGGTTCCCGGCTGCTGCTCGATCGTTCGGGCGCCTTCTGGCACCATTGCCTGCCGAAGGTTGTTGTCAGGCATCTCGCGACCCCGAGTTTTAAACATCTCTCTAATTCGGTCCGCTATTTCTTCATCAAGGACCAAATCAGATTCGGTGACACTAGCTATCACGTCGCGGGTTATGTCATCTTGGGTAGGCCCCAAACCGCCGCACATTATGACTGCATCGCTCCGTTCAAGACCTAGCTGCACCGCTTCCTCTATCCGCTTCCAGTTGTCTCCGACTTTGGTCTGGTAATGGCTATCGATCCCCGCCAGAGCCAACTGCTCACCGATCCACGAAGAATTCGTGTCAACAATTTGCCCAAGCAACAATTCGGTTCCGACTGCTATAACTTCACAATTCATGCCTTGACCCTATTGCTCTTAGCATTCAGCGCGGGCACTTCTACCATTTGGGTTCTTATAGAAACCGGCGACAGGGTCTTACAGGTCTTCTTTCAACTGGCTTTGGGCGACTCTTCTTGCTCCGGCCAGGTAAGAAACTCCTGTCTGAAGAGTAAGCGCTACGGCCAGCCACAATGTCGAGGTCGCTATCCAATGAACCGAACTCGCTATAGGCGGTATCACCGCGAAACCAATAGACCAAAGTTGGACAAAAGTCTTCCACTTGGCCATCTTGGTCGCAGGAACGGTAATCCCTCTCCGTCCAGCTCGCGACCTATAGGCGCTAATTGCTAGCTCTCTGACGGCGATTACAGCTACCGGCAACCAATGAAACTGTCCATTAGCAACTAAGGCAAACATGCCCCCCAATACCAAGACTTTGTCAGCCAATGGATCCAGGAAAGCTCCTGACCTGGTAGCTCCTTGTCGACGAGCCAACCAACCATCGGCAAAATCAGACATACCAATTACGAACCCCACTGTGAACGTCACCCACGATGGGTCCCCATTGGCAATAAGAAGAACAAATACCGGAGTCGCTAAGATTCGCGCCACGGTCACAAAGTTTGCGGGCGTGGCAAGCGCTGTCGGCCCATAGGTAGGGCTACCTGTGTCGTCAGGTTCTTCTGTCACGGTGATTCTTCTAGGACTGCTTCGAGGTCAGGACCCTCTGATCGAGTAACGACAACATCATAAATTTCACCCTGTTTGAGAGTTGACGGGACTTTCACTACGCCATCTATCTCCGGCGCTTCGCGGTGCGAACGTCCAATACCAGGGGTATCGACCAAGACCTCGATCTTACGCCCAACAAGTTGGTCACGACGATGAGCTGTTATGCCATCTTGAATTTCACTCAGTTCAGCGTGACGTTCCCGCATGAGCTGTTCAGGGATCTGTTCATCAAGATTCGCTGCGTAGGTACCTTCCTCGCGTGAGTACGTAAACAGTCCACACCAATCTAACTGAGCTTCCTCAAGCCACGACGCAAGCTCTGCTTGGTCATCCTCTGTTTCTCCCGGATAACCAACAATAAAGTTTGACCTAAACACCGCTTCCGGGCACAAGTCACGAATTCTGCCAATTCGTTCAAGGAACTTTTTGCCGTCACCCCAGCGTCGCATTCGTCGCAGGTGACTACGTGTCACATGTTGAAGTGACAGATCAAAATACGGCAATCCGCCTTCTAACACGGCGTCAATCAATTGGTCAGAAAGGTCCGACGGATAGAGGTATAGAAGCCGAACTCGCTCGACTCTCTCTCTGACAGCTTTAACAAGCGAAACAATCGAGCCCCGCCTCCCAAGATCTGACCCGTAGCTCGCTAAATCTTGAGCCACCAACACAACCTCACGTACAGAAAGGTCATCAACCTCAGTCAATATTGATTCGACCTCACGACTATTTTGTGGCCCTCGAAAAGACGGGATAGCACAGAAGCCACAAGCTCGATCACAACCTTCTGCGATCTTCACATAAGCCCATGGAAGACTTGCTGCGGGTCTGCGCAAATTGAGTAGATCCAAAGCAGGCGCTTGCGGCCCAGCCTCTATCGTCAATCCACTTGGTTTTCGCATGAGATTGACCGGAACGCCGAAGCCTGCCACTTGGTCTATTTCGGGTAATGCCTCAACTAGTTCGTCTCCGTAACGCTCAGCCAGACACCCAGTAACCACGATGCGAGATCCCGGCATGCGATCCTGTTCCAACTGCAGCACCGCGTTGATCGATTCTTCACGAGCTTCTTCAACAAATGCACAGGTATTGACGACCACCAAATCAGCCGACGACACATCTTGCGTCGGAACCAATCCATCGTCGATCAGGGTGCCCGCAATCTTGTCTGAATCGACCTGATTCTTAGGACACCCCAACGTATGTAGATGAAAACGCTGCTGAGACTGAACCATCGCATCCCTAGGGTACGGGTGTCAGACGTAGCTACCGATGCGAAACAGGGCGATAGTGTTTACACATGGCTCCGGTTCCTCCCCTGACCGAGAAAAAACGAACCCGACTTCTCATTCAAGGTATGACGTGCACAGCGTGTGCAGCTCGAGTTCAGAACGCTTTCTTGGAGCTCGAAGGGGTAGAGGCCGCCAACGTCAATTTCGCTAGTGCGACATCTCTCATCTGGCATAGCCAAAAAGTCGATACGCCAACCATGGTCGCGATGGTCACAGACCTCGGATTTCAGGCAGTTGAAGACGGAGATAGACAACAAATTCAATCTTCCACCGAATCTGCTTTAAAGAAAAAGACTCTTCCAGCAATGATCATCGCACTATTTGCGATGATCACAATGTTTGTTCAATTCCCTGGCAGCGAATGGGCGGTCGCTGCGCTTTCCACAATATGTGTCTGGTGGTGCGGCTGGATTTTTCACCGAGCGGCACGCCTGCAAATACTTCAAAAATCTCTTGCGATGGACACCCTTATTTCGTTAGGAACCTTAGCTGCATGGTCTTGGTCAATCGCAGTACTCATATTCAGCGCCGACCAAAGCCTTCATTTCGGAGGGGCGAACGCAATAGTCGCTTTCGTTCTTCTTGGGAAATGGTGGGAAGCGCGCGCCATTCGAACCTCAGGCGACGCGTTGCGAGCACTCACCGACTTAACGCCCAAACAAGCTCGACTACGCGACGGAAGAGAATTACCCATAGAAGAGTTAAAGGTCGGGATGGCGTTTATTACGGCTCCTGGAGAAAGAGTCGCGACTGATGGCCGAATAATCGAAGGAAGGTCAGAAGTAGACGCTTCTCAGGCCACCGGAGAATCCATGCCAATCGAAGTGTCGCCTGGTTCGACAGTAAGCGGCGGGGTACTTAATGGTCCAGGGTCTTTGGTTATCGAGGCCACAGCCGTAGGAGAAGACACCGAACTTTCTAGAGTTACCAGACTGGTAGAAGACGCTCAGGCAACTCAAGCACCGATACAACGTACCGCCGATTTAGTTGCCGCAAGATTCGTCCCACTTGTCATTCTCTTGGCTTTGGGATCCCTCGCTGTTCGATGGGGAATCGGCCACCAACTCAGCGACGCGTTAATCGCGGCGGTAGCTGTCCTAGTGGTGTCCTGCCCTTGTTCATTTGGGTTAGCAACACCCTTAGCAGTCCTGGTGGGCACCGGACGAGCCGCCCAATTAGGGGTAGTCGTTGCCGGAGCTCATGTGTTGGACTCAACCCGTGTTATCGACACTGTCGTATTTGACAAAACCGGCACCCTAACTACAGGTCACCCAGTAATCGTCAATATCTCCTCAACAGCAGAGAACCAAGCTCTCCTCCTATCGCAAGCTGCTGCACTTGAGTCAAGATCTGGTCATCCCATTGCTCGGGCTTTCGAACCCTTTATTGAAGAGGCAGCAGAAATAGATGATTTCACCAATCATCTGGGGCAAGGAATTTCAGGCAAAGTAAACGGCATCGAGGTACGGGCGGGAAAAGCAGACCTTTTCGGGGAGATCCCATCTGACCTCAGAGACCTAGACTTCCAAGGAACCACATTATTCATAGGTCGAGGGTCAACCGCCGAAGCTTCAGTTTCAATTCGAGACGAAATTCGCCCCACAAGCCGTGAAGCCGTGTCTCTGCTGACCGACATGGGTCTTGAGGTTATTTTGCTTTCCGGCGATACCCAGCAAGTAGCTCAGCGCGTCGCCGACCAACTAAACATAGAGACTGTCCTAGCAGAGGTATTACCCGACCAAAAACGTGACCATATCGCCGCACTTCAATCCGCTGGCAAATGCGTTGCCATGGTCGGAGATGGCATCAACGACACGCCGGCATTGGCAACAGCTGACTTAGGCATAGCTCTACAAGCAGGCACCGATGCTGCACGAAACGCTGCTGACCTAACCATCATGACCAACGATCCTCGAGCCGTAGCTGACGGAATCTCCTTGTCGCGTAGAACCTTAAGAACTGTTAAGGGAAATCTGTCTTGGGCTTTTTCGTATAACGCGATTGCATTACCTCTTGCGGTAACCGGCTATCTATCGCCGACTTACGCCGCTATCGCCATGGCTTTTTCGTCATTTCTAGTAGTTGCAAATAGTCTTCGTCTTCGCTACTTCAACAGCATCAAGACCGCTACGTCACTAGCTCCGGACATCAAAGTTGATCTCGCTCATCAATAAGTTATGGCCCACTTCCTGCAGGGGTTACGAACTCATGGCCTTAAAGCGCATAGTCTCGGTTCAATGACCGGCCCCAACCATCAAGTTCTCTCAGAGACCGAAGTGCTCTCTCGATTGAGGAGCCGCAGAGGACAACCGGGCTACTTAGCAATGTTTAGTTCTTGGCTCGGTGGAGTTGTCATCGATCCCGCACTGATGCAAATCCCTCTCGATGACCATTTAGTACATCGAGGCCACGGTGTTTTCGATACGTGCACGCTTAGCGACGGAAATCTTTACCGTCTGGGTATCCACATGGATCGCCTTTTGACTAGCGCAGCCCTCGCCCGCATTGAACATTCTTGGACCAAAGAAGACCTCATCCAGATGGTTATGGACACCGCCAGTCAGGCAAGAGTTAAGGATGGAGCAGTTCGTTATTGGTTGACAGCTGGCCCAGGTGGCTTCTCACCGAGTCCTCAAGAGTGCGAAGAAGCTTGCTTCTATTGCGTCATTATCGACCCAGTGCCTTTGGGCAGCACTCACTCTGATCCAATGTCAGCAGGCATACCCGAAGCAACGGTGCTGGACACACCAATGAAGCCGCCGCTGTTAGCAACCATCAAGTCAAACAACTATCTTCTCAATGTCTTAACCCACATGGAAGCGGTCGACCGAGGGGGAACATTCGGCGTCTTGGTTGATGACCAGGGTTACGTCGCCGAATCTTGCGTATTAAACGTGGTTTTCATTACCAAAGAAGGGGTTCTTCGAACTCCCCCATTTGATGGCATTCTCTTAGGCACAACAGTTCGTCGAATCATGGAACTCGCAGAGACGACCTTGATCCAAGAAGGTCTCCTAGCTTCGGTCAATCAATCTCCCATCCTTGCATCAGAAGTTCCAGGGGATGTGATCTCGGAGATGTTCCTATGCGGCGGAGATACACATTTGTATCCAGTGACCTCATGGGATGAGATAGCTGTCGGAGATGGCCATGTCGGACCCGTAGCGAAACGTCTGATTGAACTACTTGAAGAAGAGGCGTTCGGCACTGAGGCTGGCGAGTCCTCGGACTTCATAGCGGTGGACTACCCCGACTGAGAAAGTGACAAACATCTGATGCGTTTCAGCCAAAGGGTGGAGCAACTCATCCACTCGCCGATAGGGGCAGCACACGCTCTTGTGGGGCTCAGAACCAACGAACGTCCTTTGCTGGATCTATCCCAAGCTGCTCCCTCTTTCCCGCCAGCCAGTCCAGTAATCGAACGCATCGCTGAAGTCGCCCTCGAAGCTGATGCGGGTCGTTATCCACCCCAGCCGGGTCTTCCTCAACTAAGAGAAGCTTTCGCGAAAGACTTAACCGCTGGGTACGCATCCGACATAAAACCTGAAGATGTTTTAATCACTGCCGGTTGCAACCAAGCCTTTTGTTGCGTGGCAAGCGCCTTAACTAGCCCCGGTGACGAAGCAATCTTGGTTGCTCCGTTCTATTTCAATCACGACATGTGGTTAAAGATAGAAGGCGTCCAAGTCAGATACCTAGAACCTGGGGTCGATCTACTACCCGACCCGGACCAAGCCCGAGCTCTCATAACCGACAAAACCAAGCTCATAACTCTGGTTTCCCCTGGAAATCCGACCGGGGTAACGATTCCTAAGGAAATAATTCACGAATTCGCCGAATTGGCCCGTGCCAACAACCTCGCGCTCATAATCGATGAGACATATCGCTCCTTTCGTGATGAACAAACTCCAGCTCATGAACTATTCGGCGATCCAGGTTGGCGCGATCACGTAATTAGTCTCCACAGCTTCTCTAAGGATTTCGCCATTCCCGGATATAGATGCGGTGCAGTAATTGGTGGAAATGCTGTGATAACCGAAGCCCTTAAGGTTTTAGATTGCCTCGCGATTAGCGCACCACGTATCGGCCAGGAAGCTGCGCTAGCAGGCCTCCGACACGCTCAGCAATGGAGACTCGATCAAGCCACCAGAATCAAAAACTTAGAGTTCCGATTTTGTGAGTCGATGAAAGAACGGCCAGGCGGTTTTGAGCTCATATCTTCCGGCGCATATTTCGGTTGGGTTCGGCACCCCAGGTCAGATCTCAAAACTGAAGAAGTAGTACGAAGGTTGGTACTGGACCACGATGTACTCACCATCCCCGGAACTGCCTTTACATCTACAGATCAGGCCACGATTCGAATGAGTTTTGCGAACCTCGATCCCACGCAAGTAGACGACTTACCTTCAAGGTTGAATGAATTCAGTTAGCTCCACATCTAATGTCATGGTGTGGCTGCTCCCATAGACCCTCGTCCTCGGTCCACGAAGAAGGTCGACGACATACCGGTAACTCTGGTTGATACCACATCACTGAATGATTTCGAAGTCGCTATCGATAGCTCAATCTCAACTGCAATAGATACCGAAACCGCCTATACGGCGCAGGCATTTGTAGGACCCAACGCCGCACCTGGTGCTCTTCGCGTCATTTCCGCTGCGACCAGAAATTCCGACGGCCTAGAACAAGCATGGGTGGTTGACGTCATGACTTTAGATCGCTTGGCCATCGCTTCTATCCTGAGCGGGGTCAGTGCCGACGCTTGGAACGCTGACTTTGACGCCCGAGTATTGGATCGCGACCTTTTCGAACCCGCTAGAAAAAACAATCAAGCCGTCAGTTCCATCTCATGGTGGGATGCTCAACTTGCCGATGCATTGCTCTACCAAGGACGAACCGGATTCAGCTTTTATCATGGCCTCGCCTGGGCAACTGAGTGGTATCTCGGCTTAAGCGCCGAAGGCAAAGGGACAACTCAACTGTCCTATAACGAAGTCGACCCACTGTCTAACGAACAAGTTCTCTACGCCGCGGCCGATGCTGTCGAAACTCTCTGGGTAGCTGACGAGATTAGAACCCGGGTAGAGCTAGCAGGCCTTTCTGAAGTGTGTCGCCTCGAACAGAAAGCGCGACCGTTCTTAGACCACATGGAAAGAACCGGATTGCCCTTCGACTGGCCAGGTTGGGAACAGCGCCTAGGTCAAATGGAAGAGCGCCGAACCCAAGTCTCAAGTGACCTCGCCGGTTTAACCGGAGGCGGCCAAGCAACCTTGTTTGGTGAAACACTAGAACCTTCGTGGAATCCAGGAAGCGAACGCCAAGCCAAAGATGCGCTTAACAAATGGAGCGCTGAAGAGATCCACGCCTGGTCCATGGCGAAGTTCGGTGAAGCACGCGACCTATTACCTACCGATCCTTTGACAGCCACCGTGCTGTCGGAAATCGGGGGTTCAATTTGTTCATCCTTGCTTGAATACCGTGAGCTGACCAAAGTCCTCTCTACCTACGGAGAGTCCATAAAGGAACACATCGACGACTTCGGCCGCATGCACTCTGAATATCTTCAAGTCGTCGGCACTAACACTGGACGCTTGGCGAGCAGACGCCCTAACGCACAAAACTTTTCTCCCAAAATGAAAGAGCACATTAAGCCTTCGGACCCGAACCGAGTTTTCGTCTATTCAGACTTAAGTCAAGCTGAATTGAGATTCGCGACCCAGGTAGCAGGAGATCAGAACCTCCGAAATGCATTCATCGCCGGGGAAGACATTCATTCATCGACGGCAGAGCGGATGTTCGGAGTGAACATGACTTTGCTAAGTGAATCCGAACCCTCGATATTCAATGAATACCGAGACAAAGCGAAACGCATCAACTTCGGAATCGTTTATGGCCAACGCGGGGGCGGACTCGCCCGAAGTCTCTCTCAAGCCGGTGTCGAAACGAATGATGAAGAAGGGCGTGTCCTACTTGAACAGTATCTAAACGCCTACCCGCAAATCGCGTCGTGGGTCAACGATCGCGACAACTTCGTGGACCAATTAGCAACGTCCCACGACGAGATCGACTGGCCCCTAACACTTCTCTTGCACAAAACATGGCCACTAGTCCGACAAGCGGTACGCCAACACCGAGATGAACATCGAAATTGGCCAAGGGCAGAAGAAGTACTAGCGCGTTTAGGCTCGCCTTGGACCATCGAAGAGGTCGCATGGTCACTTTCATTCGAAGCATCAGTCGTTATAGACAGCGAAGGTGAAGTCTTCGGGTTTAACTCGCTTACCGAGTCAGGCAGGCGCCAACAGTTCACGTTTCATACCGAAGGAATTTTAGAACAAGCAGCAAAAACAATCATTGGATCACCTAAGGACGGCCCCCGACTCGTACGAGAACAAATAAGCGACCGATACAACCTCGAACTCCGCAATGCTGGGCAGCCACTTTCTTCGGTTGAAATCACAAAAATCTTAGAAGACCGGAAAATTCGCAGAGCAGTCATCGAACAAGTTGAACAAACGATGGGGCAAGAAGCCATGAACCTGTTACTGAACCGGTCTCTAGAGACTCGAATTTCACAAATGGCCAATGCGTATCGTAACGCTCCTATACAGGGAGGAGTAGCTGACATCATGTTGGAGGCATACGGCCTATTGCATAATCGTCTCGCCCCATTCGATCGCGCATTGGGCGTGCAAACCGTTCACGACAGCGTCGTAGTCGAATGCAATCGCAACGAAGCTCTTACCGTTGCTTCTGTTGTGAAAAATTCTATGGAAGAAGCCATGCAGATTTGGTGTCCAGATATCCCCGCCCAAGCAGATACAGATATCCGTCACAGTCTTTCCGACCATGACATTATTGAGACCATCTAGCATCAACAAAGAGGTAGTTGGATGCGAGCCCTAAACGATGCCGAAGTAGCGACATTTCGTTCTGACGGCGTTGTCCTTCTTCGTGAAGCAGTCGACAAAGCATTAGTAACTGAAATTCTCGAATCAGTCGATCAACTCATTGAGTCACCTGGTCGGTTCGGCGGGTCCATGACACCCCACACGGCATCGGGCATGTTCTTCCAAGACCGCTA
>CAJWBN010000089.1 GCA_913020735.1 uncultured Acidimicrobiaceae bacterium | reverse complement strand
AAGGGGTTACATCTAATTCCGCTCAGTGCAAAGCCTGATAATGTAATTGATATCCTTGCTGGTGTGGACCCTGTGTCCTTCCTTCCTCGCGATGTGATATTCCTCAGAAGTACCAGCGAGACGAGTCGTGACATGCTCCCAACCCTTGCCGGGAAGTTCAGGCGGCTCAACTTGGGTCAATTTCAAAGGGCCAACTGAGGCACCAGCGCCAGGTTTCAGCCGCGACGCTGCCATTGCGGCGACGTATCGGACCTCTTTTCGAGGGAATAGGAGAGCATCCATTAGTAGGGAAGGTACTTCTTCGGGTTGCGCAATACATGATCGATGCGCATTTCGAAATGTAGATGAGGACCTGTTGACAAACCGGACGAACCAACATCGCCTATTCGTTGGCCTTGGCGGACCGTTTCGCCATATTTGACCCGAATTTTGTTGAGATGTGCATACAAAGTGCTAAAGCCGTCGCCATGATTTAGCACAACCACTCGCCCGAAGTCCTTCATGTAGGTAGCTGTTTCAACAACCCCCTGGTGAGCAGCCCAAACCGGAGATCCGCGCTCGGCATCGAAATCAGTGCCGTAATGCATTCGCATCGTTCTTAAGATCGGATGCCAACGTCGGCCCCATCCTGAAGTTATTGGCGCTGAAGAAGGAAGGATGACCGTCTCGGGCGTAATGCTGTCAGGGTCCCACTCGATTTCTCTCGCATTGATTGCTACTAGCTCGGCTCGTAAGCCACGAATCGCTGCATCCAAGTCAGCTTCAGATTCTTCGATGTTTTCAAGTTGACTGCCCAAAGCGACTATCTCATCTCGCAGTGTTTCGCGAAGTTCTGCTTGGCTAGTTTGGCTGCGTTCAAGTTCTTCCAACAACAGAACCAACACCGAAGGCCCCGGGGGTTCCTGTTCCGATGGTTCCCAAGGCTCAGAAGCCTGGAAGCTGCTGGCTGGCCTAATAGCTTTAGCGTCGTCCAGTTCGCCTCTGGTTGCCGCGCCGAGCAACACATCTTTTGGTGGATTCGCAACTAGCGGAGGTTCGATTGGTTGAGTTTCTTCTTGAGTTGCGTAGGTTCGGACGACCTTCTCGAAGGCTTTGTCCAAGACGGTTCCTGATTGCTGTTGATCGAGAACCATTTGAGTTTCGATTACACCGAAGCTTTCGAATATTCGGTTGGCTTCATCACGTATAGCACCCATTTGGCTCTGTTGGTTTTTCACCTTGTTGTCAATGTCGATTAGATGTTCTAGGAGGTAAAAGTCATCGACGTTCAGCTTGTCGAGTTCCTTTTCGAGCAGGGTGTCGATGTCCATGTCTGCGATTAGCGGAACGTCTTCTTCAGCTGCAACTGGAAGTGAGCCGACCATCCCAATGGTGGTCGCGATAAACACAAAAATAGCGAAGCTTCGTTTCAAGTGTCTAAGAACTCTCTGCAGTCCAGCGATCCGGTGAATTAACTAAAAGGGTACTGGTTACTAGAGGACTATGTATATCGGCTAGCTAATGCTCGGGCCGGCGGCTTTTTCTTTCACTTCAGAGGAAATTCTTTCCAGAAAGTCGCTGATCGGTATATCTCGTTCAACCTCGCCGCCTCGCGGGTTCACGCCTGCCGTTTCGTTCTCGACATCTGAATCACCAACCACCAAGACGTACGGCAATTTCTGGAGTTTGGCCTTGCGGATACGTGCCCCCAATGGTTCATCAGCTTCAACCATTTCCGCTCTGAGCCCTTCGGCTTGGAGTCGTGTGACGAGTTCTGCGGCAAAAGAATCGTGGTCCGCTCGGACACCTAGCACTTGAACCTGCACTGGCGACAACCATGTTGGGAATGCCCCTCCATAGTGTTCGATCAGAACCCCAAAGAAACGCTCTATTGAACCGAATAGAGCTCGATGGAGCATGATCGGTTGGTGACGCTCACCATCGGCGCCCACGTACTGAAGATCGAAACGTTCGGGGAGATTGAAGTCGCACTGGATCGTGGAGAGTTGCCACGATCTCCCAATCGCGTCCCTCACATCGATATCAATTTTCGGTCCATAAAACGCAGCGTCACCTTCTTTCACTGCGTACTCCAACCCATGCCGATCCAGGGCCTCTTTCAATGCAGCAGTCGCCTGGTCCCAAATATCGTCAGCCCCGACGTACTTCTCAGGATCCTTTGTCGACAAATTGAACGTAAATTCGTCGAACCCGAATGCCCTCAACACTGAAAGCACAAAATCGAGGAGCGACGCGATTTCGTCAGCTAACTGCTCAGGAGCCACATAGAGGTGACTGTCGTCTTGAGTGAAACCCCGAATTCGCATTAATCCGTGAAGAGTGCCCGACCGTTCGTAACGGTAGACAGTCCCGAGTTCAAACAACCGCAAAGGCAGCTCTTTATAGCTGCGTTGCCCATGACCAAAAATCAGGCAATGCATAGGACAGTTCATCGGCTTCGGGTAGTACGTTCCGTTGTCCATTTCCATCGGCGGATACATTCCGTCAGCATAAAAATCAAGATGTCCGGAAGTTTGGAACAGACGTTCATTCGCAAGATGAGGGGTGTAAACGAACTCATAGCCACCCTCTTCGTGGCGTTGACGGCTGTAATCCTCCATAAGTTTCCGAATAATTGCGCCTTTGGGATGCCAAACCGCTAAACCGCCACCTAACTCTGAGGGGAAACTCAACAGATCTAGATCCGCTGCCAGTTTGCGGTGGTCTCTCTTCGCTGCTTCTTCAAGGCGCACCAAATGTGCCTTGAGGTCTTTCTTCGACGCCCACGCAGTCCCATAAATCCGTTGAAGCATTTGCCGATTTTCGTCACCTCGCCAATATGCCCCCGCGACTCGCATCAGCTCAAAATGACCCAAATATCCGGTGTCGGGGACATGGGGACCGCGACATAAGTCGACAAACGCGTCCGTGTTTCGATATGTCGTAATTACCCCATCGTTGGGCCCCGACGTCGGATCGTCTGCTTCACCGTCAAGAATCTCAAGTTTGTAAGGATGATCAGCGAACAATCGATTCGCTTCCTCACGTTCAACCTCACTGCGAATAAAAGGCTGCTTTCGACCAACTATTTCTTTCATCTTTGAAGAGATCCGCTCAAGATCCTCATCGCTGAACGTTTGCCCATCGGGCAAATCAAAATCGTAATAGAAGCCATCCTCGATAGGAGGTCCGATACTGAAAGTTGCTCCTGGATACAGATCAAGCACAGCTTGAGCCAAGACATGGGCAGTCGAATGACGCAAGACCTCTAAACCTTCATCTGAGGCCGGGAACACCAGGGTCACATTGGACCCATCTGGGAGCGGCTGATTGAGGTCTAGTTGAGTACCGTCAGCGACAGCGATCAGCGCATCTTTAGCGGCGCGACCACCTAGCTGCTCAGCAAGATCAGCACCGGTCGCGTGTGGACTGAGAACTCTCTCAGTGCCGTCTGGTAGAACGATCGTTACATCGGAACTCATAGTTATAAATCGTACGGGGTTCTAAGCACTGACCTTGAGGTATTAACCGACAGTGCCGCCTGAATTTCCGAATCCGAAGACAATATTCATCGTCAAAATCAGTAGTCCAATCCCAACGAGTACCCAGATCTGATCCGTCTTTTCGAAGGACCGGAACTTCTCCATCGGTTTCCATTGCGCGCTGGGATCTTTGAGAACCTTCTCATTTACTTTGCGCGTATCACCGTCGGACATTGTTACCCCCGTAGACGAACACACAGCATGGCACCCGTAGGACCCAACTACCAACATGATCGGAGCGAAACTTTAGGTATGGGAGAGTTTCGTGGTCAGGCTAGAACAGCTTCAGGCCCTAGAAGTACACGCAATTCTCCTGCTAGTCCGTTACTTGGGTCAACTCGAAAATTGTCCGGCAACTGGACTATTTGTTTGCCAACATGCAAAAAGACGGCGGTGTCGCCCGGGTGTCTTGACAGCAAGTCCTTTAGCTCTTCAACGAGCTTGTCGCTGATTTGGTGAGAAGGCACCGTAAGGCGTAGCTCAGACGGACCCGCTTTCGGCTCGAAGTAATTGAGCCTGTTCGCAATGAATTTTGGTTCATCGTCTCGAGTGTCGATTCTTCCGCCCACTAACAACACAGCGTCATCATCTAGCTGATGACCATGTTCTGCCATGGTTCGCGGGAATACGGTGACTTCAATAGAACTTTGAAGATCTTCAAGATCGAACACCGCCATTGCGTCACCACCTCGGGTGAACTTACGTTGCAAATTTGAGACGACTCCGCCGAGGGTGATGAAGGGATCTCGCCCATCTTCGTAGGGAGGCTGATTCCCTGCATCAGCTATTGCACAGTCGGTGGCCCTTCTCAATGATGCGTCGACACCGTAGAGCGGATGACTTGATACATAAAGACCAAGCATCTCCTTCTCCCAAGCCAGCTTTGTCTTCTCATCGACTTCGCCTTCAGGAACCTCGACCCGCTCGTCGAACCCGCCAGAACTCTCATCTAGCTCTCCGAACAGTGTTTGAATTCCCATATCCGCTTCACGCCGACGATTGACGACTTGGTCAACGATTTGTTCGGCGACCAGCAAAAGCCCTTGCCGCGAGTGTCCACAAGACTCAAACGCGCCGGCTTTGATGAGAGCTTCTAAAGAGCGCTTGTTTAAGACAGAGATCGGAACTCGGTCACAAAAATCATAAAAATCTTCGTAAGGACCATTAGCCGTTCGCTCTTCAACGATCGGACTCACAACTCCTTCACCGACGTTGCGCACCGCCGACAGTCCGAAAGGAATTCGACCGTCCTTGGAAGAGAAGTCAACCTCACTGCGGTTGACATCAGGTACTTCAACCACGATTCCTGATTGGCGGCAGTCGTTTAGATAAATCCCGGCTTTGTCTAGGTTGTGCTTTACCCCGGTTAGAACCGCTGCCATGAATTCAACACGATGGTTGGCTTTCAAATAGGCAGTCTGGTACGAGATTAAGCCGTAACCGAAGGCATGACTTTTGTTGAACGCGTAATCAGCGAATGGCTCGATGATGTCGAAGAGTCGAGTACCGAGTTGTTCGTCGTAGCCGGCTGTCACAGTACCTTCGACAAATTTGACTCGCTGCTCAGCAATAAGTTTGCGATCTTTTTTGCCGCATGCTTTTCGGAGATCATCGGCTTCAGCCAAGGTGTAACCCGCGATGCGTTGGGCGACGCGCATAACGGACTCTTGGTAGATCATCAAACCGTAGGTTTCATCGAGTATTTCGCCGAGATCTTGGTGCGGTAAATCCAAGGGTTTTCGGCCGTTTTTTCTGTCGGCGTAGTCGTTGTGCATATTCGCAGCCATTGGCCCGGGGCGATATAGAGCAACAAGAGCCGCGACATCGTCGAAACCGGTTGGGGAGAGACTGCGCATCAAGCTCCGCATGGGCGCAGATTCAAGTTGGAAAACTCCTAGTGAGTCGCCGGCTTGCAGAAGTTCGAAAGTGTCTTTGTTGTCAAGCGGGATGTGTTCGAGGTCAATGTTGTTGCCGGTTGCGGCTCCGATTAGGCGTAAGGCTTCGTCGATAATTGACAGGGTACGTAAACCCAAAAAGTCCATCTTGAGCAAGCCAAGCTCTTCGACGCCGTTCATCTCAAATTGTGTAACTACGGGGGCGTCTTCTGGGTTTACCCCGGACTCTGGCTTTCGTTGAATCGGTAGGTATTCGGTTAGTGGATCTCGAGTGATGACGACAGCGGCAGCGTGAATTGAATCTTGACGGCGGAGGCCTTCTAGGCCCTTTGCGACATCGACGACTCGTTTTACGTCGGGATCTGAGTCGTACATTTGGCGGAGCTCTGCGGCTGCTTTGTATCCGTCGACGTATTGTTCTTCTTGGTCGAAACAAGCCCACAGCGGAGTGTCGCGTCCCATTACTAGTGGCGGCATTGCTTTCGCTACTTTGTCCCCGACGGCGTATGGGTAGCCGAGAACTCGAGCTGCATCTCGAACTGCTGCCCGGGCTTTGATAGTTGAGAAGGTGATGATTTGTGCCACGTGTTCACGGCCGTATGTTTCGGCGGTGTAGCGGATCATTTCGTCTCGATAACGGTCATCGAAGTCCATGTCGATATCTGGCATGGACTTTCGGCCCGGATTCAGGAATCTTTCGAAAAGCAGATCATATTTGATGGGATCTAGATCGGTGATTTGCAGGCAGTAGGCGACAGCGCACCCAGCAGCTGAACCTCTTCCAGGGCCGACGCGTATGCCGTTGTCGCGTGCGTGTCGGATCAAATCCCAGGTGATTAGGAAATACGCAGAGAACTCCATGTCGGCTATGACTCGAAGTTCGTAACCCAGCCGGTCCACTATTTCGTCGGATAGTTTTGCCCCCCAACGTCTTTTTGCGCCTTCAAAGGCAAGGTGTTGAAGGTATTCGCTGTCGGTGGCGAACTCTGGTGGGAGTGGAAAGTCCGGTAGATAAACATTTCCGAACTCGATATTGACGTCGGCGCGTTCGGCTATCCAAAGGGTGTTGTCGCAGCTTTCAGGTAGCTCATCAAATAGGTCCCTCATTTCGTGAGCGGTTTTCAGATAATGCTGGTCGCCGTGAAATTTAAATCGGTCAGGGTCACTCATTTGTGAACCGGTCTGAACGCATAACAGAGCGTCATGTGAAATAGCGTCGTGTTGGTGGGTGTAATGCGCGTCGTTTGTCGCGAGTAGTGGAGCTTTCAACGTTCGTGCTATTTCAAGTAGTTGTGGGTTGCATCGCTGTTGCTCAGGTATTTCATGATCTTGAAGTTCAACGAAGAGGTTGTCTCGGCCGAAGATGTCTTGAAGGCGAGCGGCACGGTCGAGCGCACCCTGGTAGTCGCCTCTCAGGAGGGATTGTTGGACGACGCTGCCTAGGCATCCCGTTGTAGCTATAAGGCCGTTGCTGTGCTGCTCAAATAACTCCCAGTCCATGCGTGGCTTGTAGTAATACCCCTCAAGGAATGCGCGGCTTGAGAGCTTCAGTAGATTGCGATAACCAGCGTTGTTTTCTGCGAGCAACGTCAGGTGGTAGTAGAGCTTTGTTCCCTCGTTAGTGTCACCACCTGAGTCGTCTAATTTTCTTCCTCGTCGGGCTGGACGTTCGTCTCTGCTTTCCAAAGCCATATAGGCCTCGGTGCCGATGACGGGCTTGATGCCGTGTTGATTGCACCCTTTGTAGAAGTCAAGGACGCCGTACATGTTTCCGTGATCGGTGATCCCTAACGCTGGTTGGCCATCATTTACTGCTGCGGCGACGGCATCTGGTATTCGTGCTGCTCCATCAAGCATGGAAAACTCGGTGTGAGTGTGGAGATGGACGAACGAGCGGGTCATGTTGGGTGGTTCAGTTGAATTCGTAGGTGGTTCTGTTGGCACCGCATGGCACCATGGAAGGAATCTAGTCCGACGGAGTCCGAAAAAATCGCATGACTGACACCAACCCTTCAGAGCAGCTCAGTGCTGTTTTAAGTGAGGAAGATCCAACTGAGGGTCTGTGGCAGCTTGTTGACTCTGGTTGGGCTGATGAACACTTACCTGAGTTGCCTGCGCTTCGTTTAGAACAAGATCCCATTCATCGTCATAAAGACGTCCTGACCCACACCATTGTGGTTACGAGCCAAAGCCCATCAAGGCTTCGAGTTCGTTTGGCTGCTTTGTTTCACGATGTTGGAAAGCCGCGAACTCGATCTTATGAGCATGGGGGTGTCACGTTCCGGCATCATGAAGTGGTTGGTGCTCGAATGACCCGCAAACGAATGCCGCGATTGGGATATCAGAAAGACATAACTGATGATGTGTCTCAGTTAGTTTTTCTGTCGGGTCGTTTCAAGGGTTACGCCGATGGTTGGAGTGACAGTGCTGTGCGTCGCTACGCCCGAGACGGAGGAGCCCTTCTGGGTGATTTGAATGATCTTGTGCGCAGTGACTGCACTTCGCGCAACCCTCGCCGTGTCGCTGCCTTGCATGAGGCATTGGATGATCTTGAACGACGAATAGCAGAGTTGGCGCGAGAAGAAGCTGTTAAGGCTGAACGCCCCGAAGTTGATGGTGACCGAGTTATCGCTCATCTAGGCATCGAGCCCGGACCAGTAGTGGGCCAGGCTTTGAAGTTCTTGCTTGAATTGAAACGAGCAGAGGGTGACCTGGGGGAGGAAGTCGTCTTGCAGCGCCTTGATAATTGGTGGCTAGAACAACAGAAATAGCTTGATGTCAGGTTTGGCCTGCAAGTTTGCGGTTCTTCACCTTTGCTTTGACGTAATCGCGGTTCATAAACGCAATGAAATCAAGACTGATCTCTTTGGGGCATGCCTCATGACATTCACCATGGTTGGTGCAGGATCCAAAGAATGTTTCCATTGTTTCGACCATGGTTTCGGTTCGTTCGAACCGTTGCGGTTGTCCTTGAGGAATAAGGTTTAGATGCGCGAGTTTGGCTGAGGTGAATAGTTGAGCTGCCGAGTTTGGGCAGGCTGCTACACAAGCTCCACATCCAATACATGCGGCAGCGTCAAAAGAAGTGTCCGCGGCCTCTTTGGGGACCGGGGTCAGGTTGGCATCCGAAGCAGCGCCGGTGTTGACCGAGATATAGCCGCCTGCTTCGATGATCCTGTCAAAAGAACTCCGGTCAACTACTAAATCTCGGACGACCGGGAATGCTCTAGCTCTGAATGGTTCGACAACGATGGTGTCGCCGTCGTTAAATTTACGCATATGAAGCTGACAGGTCGTTGTCGCCTTCTCCTGGCCGTGAGCTTGACCATTGATCATCAGGCTGCAGGTTCCGCAGATGCCTTCACGACAGTCGTGATCAAATTCGATTGGAACTAG
Source organism: uncultured Acidimicrobiaceae bacterium (assembly GCA_913020735.1). Classification (GTDB taxonomy): domain Bacteria; phylum Actinomycetota; class Acidimicrobiia; order Acidimicrobiales; family Poriferisodalaceae; genus MedAcidi-G3. The sequence continues at coordinate 1,300 of CAJWBN010000089.1, read as the reverse complement.
ATCATTTTCGATCAGGTCTTCGTTGATGATGTCCAACATCTCAAGGAAAGACATGTCTTCGCTAATGCCGTTAGCTGCGTAGGTTTCAAAATGACCAGGGTCGTTTGAACCGTCTTGTCTCCAGACTTGAAGTGTCAGGTTGAGTTCCCTGGTCACTTGTAGCTCCTCTGGGTCAGTGCGACGTTTTCGAAGGCCAATTCTTCTTGGTGACGTGTTTGGACTGAATCGGAACCGTTCCATTCCCAAGCGGCCACGTGAGCGAAATTGTCGTCGTCGCGTTGAGCTTCGCCCTCTTCTGTTTGATGTTCTGCTCGGAAATGCCCTCCGCAGCTTTCTTCGCGATCAAGGGCGTCGCGGGCCATGAGTTTCGCTAGCTCAAAGAAGTCAGCGACTCGTCCAGCCTTTTCGAGGCCAGAGTTCAGGGTCGCTGCAGAACCAGGGAGGCGAAGATCCTTCCAAAACTCTTCTTCTAATGCAGGAATTTCCGATAGAGCTTTCTCAAGTCCCTCTCTCGTTCGTTCCATTCCTATGTAGTCCCACACGATCTTGCCAAGTTCTCGATGGAACCAGTCAACCGAACGGGTTCCACCTATCGACATGAACCGGTCAATTTGGTTGTGTGCTTGTGCTTCTGCTTCTGCGAACACTGGGTCATCGGTTGGCACTGTGGCCTCACCTAGCCGTCCAGCGAGGTCATCACCGATTGTGTAAGGCAGAACGAAGTACCCGTCTGCGAGGCCTTGCATAAGCGCTGACGCACCCAACCGGTTAGCGCCGTGATCGGAGAAGTTCGCTTCCCCGATTGAGTAGCAGCCTGGGATTGTGGTCATCAGGTTGTAGTCAACCCACACTCCACCCATGGTGTAGTGGATCGCAGGGTAGATCCGCATGGGAGTCTGGTAGGGGTTCTCACCGGTGATGTTTTCGTACATATCGAAGAGGTTTCCGTACTTGGATCGCACGAGTTCTTCGCCGTCGCGTTCGATAGCCGCTCCGAAGTCGAGATACACGCCGTTCTTTAAAGTTCCGACACCCTTGCCCTGGTCAACGACTGTTTTTGCGTTTCTTGAAGCAACATCTCGAGGAACCAGGTTGCCGAAAGCTGGATATTTCCGCTCAAGGTAGTAGTCACGTTCGCTGTCAGGGATTTCGCTTGGGGAGCGGCTGTCGTCGAACTCGTTGGGCACCCAGATGCGACCGTCATTTCGGAGGGATTCTGACATCAATGTGAGTTTGGATTGAAACTCATCGCTTGCAGGTATGCATGTCGGGTGGATCTGGGTGTAGCAAGGGTTGGCGA
>CAJWBN010000088.1 GCA_913020735.1 uncultured Acidimicrobiaceae bacterium | reverse complement strand
TGGGATAACAACACTTGGTCTATCGGTGCTGGCACCCCGCGTTCTGCGACGGTTAGAGAAGGATCGATCAGAATGGTCTGGTGCGCGCCTCTGACGAGCATTGAATTTCCATGTGGGTATTTACCCCTCTCCGCTCCGGTCAGGACCGTAACTGGTCCTAACTCAAGCGCATCGGGCCAGTTGATCTTCATGGAGCTCCGCTTCGTTCACGAATACGATAGTTGGCTTGCCGGTTGTTGAATCGATATGTATGGCGGTGAGTCAGCCTGTAGGCGGGATTCTGTCCAGTGAGTTCAATCACTTGTGTGACCATCCATCTCAGCGGTCTACCCGGAATCATTAGACGGGCCGCCTGATTCCTGCTTGACCTTGCTTCGAGTGGGGTTTGCAAGCCGCACAAGTCACCTTGCACGCTGGTGCGCTCTTACCGCACCCTTTCAGCCTTACCTGTGACCAGCAATTGCTAATCCATCGGCGGTTTACTTTCTGCTGCACTTTCCGTCGCCTCGCGACGCCTGGTTTTCTCCCAGCACTCTGCCCTGTGAAGTCCCGACCTTCCTCAATTTGTCTCGTCTTTAAAGGTGAGACGAACTGCGGTCACCCAGCCGACTCACCGCCGCTATCACTGTATCGCTGTATGAGGCTCGTCATTCACGGCGGATTGCTACTCGAAGAGCGAACCCCGGTTCGGAGTCCAACGTCCAGCGAGCACTCCGCCCAACGTCGCCAGGGAAATCGATAGAAAACTGACGACTAGAAGACTCAGCCAAGAAACTGACCGCACACCTCGTATTGCCCTGATGCACTGGAAGATGAAGCCGAGAAGTAACGCAGGGCAGCTTGTTAGCATTCCGTGGACGATATGTGAACGGGTGGCGCACCAAGAGGCGATAAAACCTCCGATCACGAGTCCTAGAGAGATAGCTGCTGTCACGAATATCGAGTTGTCACTATCCCGATCTACCAGGTTGCCGATACCAAATCCGAGACCGACGACTACTAATAGTGAGAAACTGGAACCCCGCAACCACGCGGAGCGGTTAATTCGGTGTCCGAACACCAAAAATTCGCTATGCAAGTGGAACTCCCTTCTCTTTTAGTTACCGAACGCTCAATTAGTCTGGACAATCCCACTCCTCATGGGAAAGAATCCTGATTGATATGAGTATCAGTGACCCGATCCACAGAACAGTTTTATCCCCCAATAGTGGTGGCGCGTTGACTCAAGCGGTTCAGAGTTCACTTCCTTTTGCCCCTGGACTCAAAGGGTGGGAACAAATTGCGGCCTGTCGTGGAATCGATTCATCGGTTTTCTTTCCTGACGACGAAGATGATAACGCTGAGCTTGCAAAACAAATTTGTCACGGATGTTCAGTCGCAACGCCCTGCCTTGAATACGCGATAACTGTGCGAGAAAAAGAGGGCGTCTGGGGTGGGGCTACTCAGCGCGAGCGCAGAAGCATTATTAGACGACGACGGCGTGCGGCGGCAAGACAGAGGACTCTGCGCGAGACCGAGACAACAAACGAACGATAGAGTCGTCCAGGTGACTTCGAGCGACATGAGTCCTGCGACAGACTTAACCCTCGACTTTTTCGGCGGGTGGTCTGGGGTTTTGAGCGACTTGGTAGCAGGGGTTGACCTTACGCCGGCTGCTGCTCGCGCTGCTTTGGGCTCGATTCTTCGAGGGGAAGCTACCGATGCGCAGGTAGCTGGTTTCATAATCGCTCTAGGCATGAAAGGTGGTTCAGTACTCGAACTAACCGGTTTGGTAGACGCGATGATGGATGCCGCATCTCCGTTGGACCTTCCAAGTGACGCAATTGACATCGTCGGAAGTGGCGGAGCTCCGTCTCGACGGAACCATGCATTGAGCGTCTCAACCATGGCCTGTTTTGTTGCGTCCGCAGCTGGAGCAACGGTTTGCAAGCACGGTTCTGTGGCGGCTTCATCGAGCAGCGGGTCATTCGACACGCTGGCGATGCTGGGTTTGGCAATCGATTTAGACGGGGCACAAGTAGCGAGATGTGTCGAAGAAGTTGGGATTGGCTTTGCTTTCGCTAAAAACTTTCATCCCGCGATGAGATTTGTTGGACCAGTTCGTTCTGAACTTGGAGTTCCTACAACCTTCAACTTTCTCGGCCCTTTGTCGCACCCAGGAGGAGTGAAACGACAAGTTGTAGGGGTTAGTGATCCAACGATGGCTCCTCGAATCGCTGGGGTCTTAGCCGCTAGGGGTAGCGAACACGCGCTTGTTGTCCACGGAGGTGATCGGCTTGATGAGATAACCATTACTGATTCAACTCGTATCTATGAAGTCCGCAATGGTGAGGTAATTGGCGAAACCGAATTTGAGCCCGAATCAGTAGGTATCCGACGTGTTAACAGATCCGAAATTCAAGGTGGCTCCGCCGAGGACAATGTGCGAATAATGCATGAGCTTTTCGCAGGAGAAGAGGCGGGCCCTAGAGCCGATATCGTCGCGATAAACGCCGCTGCCGGCCTCGTCGTCGCTGGAGTAGCGGACAGCTTGGAATCTGGGTTAGATAAAGCTAGGACAGCTATTAGTGATGGAAAAGCTGCGGCTAAACTGAAAGCTGTGGTGGATCTCAGCAATGAGATAGCTGGCTAAGTCGTGGTTATTGGACAAGCTCTTCCTTACGGGGTTGGAGATGTTGTCCGTCTGGTGGCCACGCTAGATGAGAGTCGCCAGCACCTGATCGGGGAGACGGGAACGGTCGTTGCTGTTCAACCCGGTAATCGCTTCGTCATGGCAGCAGTGACATTCCAAGGCAGCGATCGAAGATGGACGATGGTCTACGACGTTGACGAGCTGGAACTTGTTGAGAGGTACGGTCATGGCGTCAAATTCTTGGGCCGGAAAAAACAAGCTGACTGAGAACACGTCTAGGCACTAGAGAGATCTTTCCTGATTTGGAAGTTGTCTAGGTCGGGATAACGAGATGAAAGCGGAAGGTCGCAGTGGACCAGTCGAAGGTTGTGCGCGTGGCTTTCGAGCCAGCTGGCAACACACCACAATTCCGCTGTTTCTCGTTTATCGGTTACGGCACGGGGAATACCTTGAATAAGTTCGTTCGGAGCACTTTTTGGGATCGACTCCACCAATCGACCGTTCTCTAGGGTGATGACTCCACTTTCTGAGCTTTCAAGAATGATTCGACCAGAAGAACAGAGTGTCTCCACCTGATTTTGGCGGCGAAGAGAAATCGAGAGAGCGGAAGCTTGGCGCCGAAGGTCCGCAGCTTCTTCAAAGCGTTGCTGGTGAGCAAGGGCAAGCATTCTGTGACGCAATGAATCGAGTAGATCCCCCGGTTGGCTAGTCAACGCCAGCAAAGCACGGTCAACAATCTGGGAGTAGGCGGCTTCAGTTACTTGTCCAGAGCAAGGACAAACACTTGTCCCTATCTGTGCAGCGACACATGGCCCTGCCGTCGCCCGTCGTGGCACCCTTTTAGTGCAACGGCGGAGAGGTATGACAGTCTCAATCGCATCAACTATGTCTCGGGCCATGCGTCGCGAGGAAATCGGACCTAGGTAAAAGCCCCCTTCTCCCTTGGGTTCACTCACAACCGATAGCCGGGGAAATCGTTCTCCCAAGGTTAATTTTACGTATGCATACTTCGCCCAATTTTTTGAACGTCGATTAAAACGCGGACGGAGCTCTTGGATGAGGCGGAGCTCAAGAACTTCCGCTTGTAGCGATCCGACACACTCTGTGTGCTCTATCGACTCTGTCTCTCTAAGTAGCTGTTCGACCTTCCGACGTTTGTCGGTCGAGAAATATGACCTGACACGAGCTCGGATATTGGATGCTTTGCCGACGTAGAGAACTTCGCCCCTTTTGCCGATAAATCGGTACACCCCATGAGAACGCGGAAGATCTTCAGTGAGGCGCAGCTTTTTGGCTTGGGGGTGGCGTTGCATTTTTGGAAGTTGTTGAAGGTCGTCAAGCCCCAACACTCCCAAAGACGAAGCTTGTTCAAGAAGGTGGTGGAGCAAATCGCCGGTGGCTTTGGCATCGTCTAAAGCCCTATGGCTCGGCCGATTTTTCAAACGTAAGCAGCGAGCCAAGGTTGAAAGCTTGTGGTTTGGCACGTCGTTCCGGAGCAAGCGACGCGAGATAGCCAATGTGTCGATTCGCTGGCCCTTCCAGCTCTCCCTGCCAGACCTTTCTAAGGCGGCATTTAAGAAACTGAGATCAAATCCCACGTTGTGTCCGACAAGCACTGCACCTCCTAAGAACTCTAGAAGGGTCGGTAGAACGTTCTCAATTTTTGGAGCTCGCGACACCATGATGCTCGTAATGCCGGTAAGAACAGTTATCTCCGGCGGTATGGACTGTCCTGGATCAATAAGTGTTTGAAAGGTCCCGAGCTCTCTGCCTCCTTGATATTTTATAGCGCCTATCTCGGTGATCCGGTCGGAGTCCCTTCGTCCACCCGTCGTTTCGAAATCAAGAACACAGAAAGTTACTTCGTGTAAGGGTGTACCTAGGTCATCTAACGATTGCTGAAACACAAAGATGAATATAGCGAACAAGTGTTCGACTCGGGGTTATCCAAGCTTCACGTCCTAGGTTGTCAACGTCTGGCGATCCTTCCCAAAAATCCGCGCTTACGGCCCTTTGGTCCTGTTTTGTCGACAGTAGCGAGGGCTGCAGCAAAATCTGCGCCGCTCTGGAAGCGGTCACCAGGTAGTTTTGACATTGAACGCAGAATGATTTCAGCTAGGTCATCAGCGACTCCAGCCTGGCGCGGATCCGGCGGGGATAGCTTGACATGGGCATGTAACAGCTCATTTCTTTCCCCGTAGAAGGGAGCGGACCCGGCGGCTAAACGGTAAAGGGTCGCCCCCAAGCTGTAGAGATCGGTTCTCTCATCTACATGGCCGCCGATAGCTTGCTCGGGGGCTAAGAACATAGGTGAGCCGTAGACCCTGCCTTCCGGTGGAGGTGGACCGTCCAAGTCGTGCGCTAGACCGAAATCAAATAGAACCGCACGCTCATCTTGGTGATCCAACATGATGTTGGAGGGTTTGACATCTCTATGAACAATGCGCTGATTATGCACTAGGTCCAATGCAGAACACATTTGTTGGATGATGCCTATTCGCTCGGTGAGCGTCAAAGTTTTGGGTGACTGAACGCGATCCCAAAGAGTTTCACCCTCTATGAGTTCAATCTCCATGTAGTGGGTGCCAGCTATTACGCCCGCTTGCATGGCTTTGAGAACATTCGTGTGATCAACCCGAACCATGAGTTCATATTCCTGTTCAAATAGAGAACGGATCTCTTGCCTTGCTTCAGCGAAGGGTGTCAGCACCTTGAGAGCGACTTCAGTTCCATCGCGCAGTTCGGCTCTGTAGACGTGAGCTACTGTGCCGCGGCCTAAGAGCTCTTTTATGCTGTAGGGACCATATTGGCGACCTACCCAAATGTCTGCTTCGTCGGCGAACACTTCTATCCCCTGGATTAGAGAATACCCGTCTCTGTGAGTTCACGTACCTGTGAGCTCAATGCTGTCTCACCCCAGTTTTACCTTGTCTTACTGCTTACACAAAGGACAAAGAGAAGTGAGAGACAAGCCATTTACTATGAGCACAAGCGCCAAAGTCACTCCTGTTGGAAGCTCTGTCAAAGATGATTCACTGTTGATTGATTGTGATCTTTGTGAATATTCAGGATCGAGCACCTGCGACGACTGTTTGGTTACCTACCTATGTAGGCCAGATCGCGACTCAGTTGTGATCGAGTTATCTGACATTCGGGCTCTCCGAAAACTCAGTCGCTCAGGCCTGATTCCTGAATTGAAGTTGCGGAAATCTGCTGGATTGGACTCTGGCCGGTAACTTTTAAGAAGACAGTCCTGTTAGCGCGCTTAGGGCTAACTGTCTTTACTTTTCGTCATCTTGGAAGTGTCGTGGTGCAGGTTCCTAATTTTGAGGACATAAAACTTGTTGCGAAGAACGCCGGATTGGATGACCTATCGGTGGCCGGAGTCGAACCGTTAACTGAAGCTCGTATAGCTATCGAAGACCGAAAGAATCGAGGTCTTCACGCCGGCATGCATTTCACTTATGGCAATCCGGAGCGCGCCACGGATCCATCACAATTGTTTGAAGGAGCGCGGAGCGTTCTGGTTGCGCTACGAAGCTACAAAGCGCCTTCCGTTGGTCACTTCGAAGTCTGGAACGCCGAGACTGGAGTTGCAGGCGGCGGTCCGGAAGGATTAGTTGCTTCCTATGTCTGCTCTGACGAATACGGAATGCTCCGTCAGGGTTTGAGGGCGGTGGCTAGTTATCTTGAAAGTTTCGGAGCTCGCGCCGAAGTGGTCATGGATGATAACCGACTCGCTGATCGCGCAATTGCAGCAAAGGCTGGCCTTGGTTGGCTGGGAAGAAACACTATGTTGCTGCACCCAGAGCTTGGTTCTTGGACCGTAATTGGCTCGGTCGTAACGGATATGAGCCTTAACGAAGAACCAGAGAAGCTTTCTGACGGTTGTGGAACTTGCCGCCGCTGCAGCGTTGACTGTCCTACTGGAGCTATCGACGAGTTTGGAGTTCTTGATGCCAACAGATGTTTGGCGTGGCTATTGCAGGCCAAAGGAATCTTCCCACGACAGTATCGAGCGGCACTTGGTAGTCGACTTTATGGCTGTGATGACTGCCAAGTTCTCTGCCCGGTCAACGACACGGCGATAGACGGCGCAAGGACGGCAGTGCCCAGAGAATCGACGGTCGATATCATCGCTTTGCTTGACAGCTCTGATGAAGAGCTCATGGATCAGTATGGTCATTGGTATATCCCTAGAAGACGACCTGAATATTTGCGGAGAAATGCTCTGGTGGTCCTTGGAAATAGCCAGAGTGAGGACGACCCGGAAGTGGAGCGGGTGCTGGCAAATTGTCTGGCTTCGCCTCAACCGCTGGTTCGAAGTCATGCGATATGGGCAGCTCTGCGTTTAGGCATGAGGTACCTCATTGGGCCCGATGAAGTCACGTCTATGACGGAGGGTGACGAGGATGGACTTGTCCGAGCGGAACTGGACGAATGGGGAATATTGGCGGACCCGGTCAGCTCATGAAAAAACACCTTCTGGTAACAAACGACTACCCCCCTAAGGTCGGTGGAATTCAGAACTATCTTTGGGAGCTATGGCGTCGGTTGCCCTCCGATAAGGTCACGATTCTGACTCCTGATCACCCTGGTGCTGAGGAGTTTGACCAGGCGCAAGAACACCGGGTGGTGAGGGATAAGCGGAAAGTTTTTTTTCCGACTAAGCAACTTGCTGGTCAAATTAATGATTTAGCCCGAGAAGTAGAGGCAGAGCTTGTAGTTATTGACCCTGCGCTGCCGTTGGGTCATTTGGGCTTAGCGCTGGATCTGCCGTATGGCATTGTTGCCCATGGCGCTGAAATAACAGTTCCAGGACGACTTCCAGGGGCTAGGTTTCTCTTGCGTCGAGCACTCAGAGGCGCCGAGTTTGTCGTCACGGCTGGTGGATACCCGGCAAAAGAAGCTTCCAGGGCGGCTGGTCGCAAATTGAAAACCATTGAGATCCCGCCCGGCGTCGACCCAAACAGGTTCGTGCCACGCGACCGCGTTGACCAAATGAGATATCGCGAAGATTTTGGGCTCACCCAAGCCCCTTTGGTTGTGGGCGTAAGTCGACTCGTTCCTAGAAAAGGGTTTGATCGCACCATCGAAGCCGTAGCAAGCCTTCAACATGTATGCCCCGGCATACAGTTAGCGATAGCTGGTACGGGCAGAGACAGCAAACGGCTAGAACGGTTAGCTCAAAGGCTGAACTTCCCGGTTCGGCTACTAGGTCGTGTACCTGAGTCTGAGCTACCGAAAGTTTTCGCTATGGGAGATGTGTTTGCTATGCCGTGTCGTAATCGGTGGGGAGGTCTAGAACAAGAAGGTTTCGGAATTGTTTTCACAGAAGCAGCGGCTTCAGGAGTTCCCCAGGTAGCGGGCCGTTCAGGTGGTGCTCACGAAGCGGTTGTTGATGGGGTTACGGGAATCGTTGTAGATGAACCGGGGCAGGTGGAGGAGGTAGCTGACGCGATCCTTACAATTCTCCAGAACCCGGAACAGACAAAACGGATGTCTGAAGAAGGCAGAAAGAGGTCGGTGGACTTGCTTTCTTATGATCTGCTGGCCGAGGGCCTAATGAAGGCTCTTGCATGATTCCGGACTTCGTTAATGATGGTGGCTCAGGCCAATATCTGCTGCGTATGGCGTGGGTCTCAACAGCTGTCCTAGCGATAGTCGCGTCTGCGGGACTTGCTGCTTCTGATGTCTTTGTCCCAATGGTGGTGACTGTTTCGTCCGTAATGTTTCTCTTAGGGTCCCTCTTGCTTTTGCTTGGTTTGCTCAATGGTTTGAAACGTAGCCGAGTTGAAATAGTTACCGTTGCCGGTTTGTTCTTGATGCAAGACAGTGTCCCGAAGAGGGTTAGGCGAGTCTTTGCATGGTCAATGGCACTTCAATTTGTGGTCGCATTTACGGCCGCAGCGATGAAGCCTTATACAGAAATTGCATTCGTTATCTTGGCGCCTATGTTGCCTGTTGGTTCAGCTGCTTTGTGGTCAGCCCAGCATGGATTTTTCCCGCAACGCGGTAACAACCCCTCCTGACACCCGACGCGTGGCACAATGAGAGAGTCGTTGGGTTAGGAAACGCTGATGATCGACAAATTAAAAGTTTCTCGTGTCGTCAATGCTGATACTGCAGAGTGTCATGCCTTAGTGGCGGACGTCGAAAGCTATGGTTCTTGGGTCAGTGACCTGCGTGAGGTCTCAGTCGGAGCTCGAGATGAACAAGGAAGAGTGACTGAAGCGACATTCCGGGTGGCGGCCTTAGGAAGAAGCGCAACCTACTCGCTTCTTTATGACTATTCAGAGTCACCATCGCTCATTAAATGGGAGTTGGCGAGTGGCGACATCATTAAGCGGCTCGACGGTAGCTACAGATTCGACAGTGTGGTTGACGACCCGAACCAGACCGAGGTCACTTACGAGTTAGCTATCGAATTAGCTATCCCATTACCAGGGTTCGTTAAGAGAAGAGCTGAAGGACGAATTGCTCATGCTGCGCTCGACGACTTTCAATCCAAAGTAGAGCGTTAAGAACAACTGCAACCAGAAGAGATCTCTGATAGTTGTTTCAAATAAGGTCCTCAGCCTATGTACCCTCAGGGTCTGTGGAGTTTCGACGTATCAGTAATTTGCCGCCCTATGTCTTTACCATCATCGATTCGCTGAAAGTCGAGCGCAGGCGAGATGGAGCAGACGTAATCGACTTGGGGTTTGGAAATCCAGATATTCCGTCCCCCGCTACCGCCGTTACCAAACTTAGCGAGGCAGCCGAGAACGATCGCAATCATCGGTACTCGGCGAGTCGTGGTATACCCAAGCTTCGTGAAGCGGTTGCTGCTTTGTATCAGCGTCAGTGGGGCGTATCTCTAGACCCGGAATCAGAAATCATCAACACGATCGGAGCGAAAGAAGGGTTTTCGCATCTGATGTGGACTTTGCTAGCCCCAGGAGATGCGTGTCTAGTTCCTGCTCCTTCGTATCCGATTCATATTTTTGGGCCACTTTTTACTGGCGCTAATGTTCGCGAGGTTCCATTAACCACAGGCGAAGATTTCTTCGACTCCCTAGTTGAAAGATTTGAATACTCGTGGCCTAGACCGCGAGTGATAGTTCTGTCCTTTCCTCATAACCCCACAACCACCTGCGTTGACTTGTCTTTTATGCAGCGATTGGTCGACTTCGCTAGGGAGCGCGAGGTCGTTTTGGTGCATGACTTCGCGTACGCCGACCTTGGTTTTGATGGTTATAAGCCTCCATCGATCATGCAGGCCGAAGGGGCCAAGGACGTAGCGGTGGAGTTTTATAGCCTCACTAAGTCATTCTCTATGGCGGGTTGGAGGGTTGCCTTCTGTGTGGGTAACAGTGAGGTTGTGGGAGCGCTAGCGAAGCTTAAGAGCTATCTCGATTATGGGACCTTTCAACCAATTCAGATAGCAGCGATTATCGCCCTGCAGCAGGATAAGTCGCGTTGTTGTAATAGAAAGCGACAAGCGAAACAAAGTAGTGATCAAAAGTACAGCTGGGAATAAAAAAAATATTAATAATGC
>CAJWBN010000087.1 GCA_913020735.1 uncultured Acidimicrobiaceae bacterium | reverse complement strand
ACCACCGAAGCCCCCCGATCGAGTAGCCACGACAACGTGGGAAGAGCGGCGCGGATGCGCAGGTCATCGGCAATCTCACTGCCCCTCATTGGCACATTGAAATCACAGCGCACCAGGATTCGTTTTGCCTCGAGGTCACCTAATTCGGTCTCGAGATCTTCGAGGGTCGGAACTAACGAAGCAGCCACGCCAATTTCAACCGCAGGTAATCGTGACAAGATCCACTAATCGGTTTGAGTAGCCCCACTCATTGTCATACCAGCCACTGATTTTGACCAAGTTGTCCATCGTCATCGTAAGACCCGCATCAAAAACACAACTCGATGGATCGCCCACTATGTCCGATGAAACAAGCGGGTCTTCGCTATAGGTAAGAATGCCTTCAAGTGGCGACGTCGAAGCTGCCGCCGCAAAAGCGGCATTAATTTCTTCCACCGATGGACTTGCCGCCAAGACCGCAGAGAAATCAGTAATTGACCCATCAGGGATTGGAACCCTCAGCGAAGTCCCATCCAATTTGCCATTCATGGATTGAAGCACAAGGCCTGTGGCACGAGCCGCACCCGTGGAGGTGGGGATAATATTCACCGCAGATGCCCTTGCCCTGCGCAAGTCGCTATGAGGGCCGTCAACGAGAGATTGGTCGCCGGTGTACGCGTGCACCGTAGTCATCAAGCCTTTTTCGACTCCGAAAGCTTCGTCGAGGACCTGGACCATCGGAACAAAACAATTAGTCGTGCAACTCGCGTTCGAAATTACTTTGTGTGAATCTTTGTCAAACTCGTCATGATTGACACCAACCACAATCGTCGCATCAGCTCCGCTAGCTGGCGCTGAAACAATCACAAGAGGAGCTCCAGCATCCAAGTGCTGCGCTGCCTTATCTCTGTCTGTGAAAATACCGGTCGATTCAATAACTACATCGACTCCCAGGTCACCCCAAGGTAGGTCTCCAGGATTACGCTCCGACAAAACCTGAAGCAAATTTCCATCGATCGAAATGCCCCCGTCTGTAGCCGAAATGTCGTTGGGTAAATTCCCGAGCACCGAGTCATACTTCAGGAGGTGAGCCATTGCGGCCTGGTTACCCAAGTCATTCACTGCGACGATTTCAACATCAGCAGCTTGTTTCTGTACAGCTCGAAAGAAATTTCTACCGATACGGCCGAAGCCGTTAATACCAACCCGCACGGTCATTAGAAGGTTCGCTTTCTTGAGGGAATAGAGACGCTTCTGAATGTCTACCGCATGGCTTGGATCGAGGGGCGAATTCAATAGCTACTTCTAGATTTCTTTCAAATCGAGGTCCCGATGGCGAGTACGAAGCGAATGACCATTTCCATCCAAAATTCGGCCAAACTCTTCAGCAATGGCAACACTGCGGTGACGGCCACCGGTGCACCCAAACGCAATAGTCAGGTATGCCTTACCTTCTTTGATGTAGGAAGGAATCAAGAACTCGAAAAGCGGAAGTGTATGGCCAATAAATGAGATGGTTAAGGGCTGCTCAAGCACGTAGGAGCGCACGTCTTGGTCGAGGCCTGTGCGCGGCCTCAACTCAGGAACCCAGTGCGGATTCGGTAAAAAGCGGCAATCGATAACCAAATCTGCTTCCGTGGGAACCCCATGTTTGTATCCAAAAGACATAACGGTCGTTTGCATAAAGGGTTCACTGTCTGGCTGGCTGAACGCATCAACTACTCGGGACTTCAATTCGTGAACAATGAGATCACCTGTATCGATCACTAAATCCGCTGCCTGTCGCACAGACTCGAGTAACTCCCGTTCCCGTTCGATGGCTTCAACTACGGATCCGCTGCTTGCGCTCAGCGGGTGGCGGCGTCTCGTTTGGTCGTATCGCCTCAGCAAGACTTCAGTCGGAGCGTCAAGGAAGAGAACTCTCACACGGGTGGAGGACGTGCGGAAGCTTTCTAAAAAACCTAACAAATCTTCTTGGTGCTGATATGAACCCGCGACGAGGGCGATCCGTTCACCTAAGGCGTCTGATGGGGTCAGTGATTCTGCAGCTGTAGTAAGCAAGCTCGGCGGCAAATTATCAATAACCAACCAACCGAGATCCTCCAAAGTGTCAGCAACCGTAGAACGGCCTGCACCCGACAATCCTGCCACCACCACGAAATTGGGAGAATCACTCATCCCTTAAGGTTAGGTGGATCTTCGAAAACAAATCATCGCTTCTCACATACAAGTACCAAAAGCCGGGGAATATGGCTGGCTGATCGGTACGCATCATGGCGTTCCAGGAAGCCTTCCGGAGGTGCTGGCTCAAGCATTCGTTGCAAGCTCAATTCGTTGTCCGCCAGCGAGTTCAGATAAACACTCAAAGGCCGGTGAACGAAAGGTATCTCGACCCCAAGTTCAACCTCTTCTATGGTTTCTTGTTCCACCAGATACTGGCCAATTCTCCAATACTGACTTGGTGTCTCCGATGTGTAATCCTCCACCCAGCCACTTCCCGGTGTTTGCAAAAGCGGATGATTCAACAAAAACACAAACCGGCCCCCAGGTTTCAAAATCCGGGCTACCTCAGCAATTGAGGCACTCATCTCGGTTATGTGTTCGAACACAAGACATGCAACTGCTGCATCAAAGACCCCGGTCTGGAACGGGAGTGAGGCTGCTGAAGCCTGTGCATATGATTCGCCAGTGGAACGCTCTAGGGCTTTCGCCACCTGCCGCCACGAAGGGTCCACCCCAACTACCCGCGAAGGTTGGCTCGGTAATGCTCGGGTAACTTGCCCTTCTCCGCACCCAATATCCAAGATCTTGTCGAAACCCTTCGTCAACTCATCAACTAAGGGAAGTATTTGCTCTTGGTACTCAGGGTCAGCGCCGTCTGTGAACTCGCGTTGCCACCAACCTGCATGAGAATCCCAAAGATCTCCGTTCATGCCCGTCCTTGCGTACGTTCGTGAACCGCCAATCCAACTTTGTTAGGCAACCATGTCAACTCGAGCAACTCTCCAAGCGACGCTTGCTGAACTTTGCGAACGCCACCAAACTCTTTGATCAGCCGCTTTCGTCGCGCATCTCCTAAACCCGATATGTCATCAAGGACGCTGCGAGTCATCCTCTTGTTGCGCAGTTGTCGATGATAAGCGATGGCAAAGCGGTGACTCTCATCGCGTATGCGCTGAAGGAGATATAAAGCTTCAGAGCCGCGTGGCAACTCTATTGGTCTGCTCTGCCCGGGGATAAACACTTCTTCGAACTGCTTCGCCAAAGCAACCACCGGTATCTCCTCTTCCAAACCCATCGATTCAAGTACCCGAACTGCCACGCTCAACTGCCCCTTGCCTCCGTCCACAACTAGCAGCTGCGGAGGATACGCAAACTTGACTATCTCGGTCGAAGGCAGATCTCTTTCATCAAGGTAGTTTTGGAAGCGTCGAGATAGAACTTCCTCCATGGCTGCGAAATCATCGTTGCCTTCAACGTCACGAATCTTAAATCGCCGGTACTCACTCTTGCGCGGTAATGCGTCCTCGAGAACCACCATGGACCCGACATAGTCAGTGCCTTGAAGGTGGCTCATGTCGTAGCATTCGATACGCAACGGCGCATTAGGCAGCGCCAAATGCCGCTGCAACTCCTCTAAGGCTCTGGCTCGACTGTTGTGATCAGTGCCTCGCTTAAGCCGGTGACGGGTAAAGGACTCGCGAGCATTCTTTGTCGCTGTTTCGTGGAGGGCTCGCTTGTCACCTCTTTGCGGTACTCGAATTTGAACTCGGGAGCCGCGTTGCATAGTTAACCATTCCTCATACAACTCGGTCTGTTCTGGTAGCCCTGGAACAAATACGTTCTTAGGCATACCGATTGGATTTTCATCGTGGTAGACGTCTTCAATAATCCGCGCAATCAGATCTGGCTGCGTAACGTCCTCAACCTTGTCGACAATTGAACCTCGTTGACCCATCACACGGCCTTTACGGACGAAAAAGACTTGAACTGAAGCTTCTAGCTCATCGTCGTGAACGCCAATGACATCAAAATCTTCGTTCCTCGTACCAGCGATTTGTCGTTTTTCTATCGCTTTTTTAACGCTAGAAAGACGGTCTCGGTACCTTGCAGCGAGTTCAAACTCCATTGAACTGCTGGCGGACTTCATCCTTCCATTCAGGTCACGCAACACCTCCTCAGTGTCGCCTTCAAGAAACCGAATTAAGTCACGTACCAGCTCTCCGTACCCGTCCTCGTTTATTTCTCCCACACACGGTCCAGCGCACTGTTCGATATGGAAAAGCAGACAAGGCCGGCCCAGTCGTTTATGTTCCGACATCTTGTTGTCACTACAGGTTCGTATAGGAAACGTCCGTAACAAAAGGTCCAATGTTTCTCTAATTGCATACGCATGCCCAAACGGACCGAAGTAACGGTTTCCTCGCTTTCTTTTGCCGCGCATAACCATTGCTCGGGGCCATTCATCTCTCAAAGTGATGGCCAGAAACGGGTAGGACTTATCGTCGCGGAGGCGGACATTGAATCGAGGTTGATGTCTTTGGATAAGGCTGTACTCCAACATGAGCGCGTCGACTTCTGTGGCAACTTCTATCCATTCCACCGAGTCCGCTGATCCAAGCATCTGAACCGTACGGGGATGCAAATTCCGAGCGTCCTGGAAATAGCTATTTAATCGATTCCTTAAACTCTTGGCCTTGCCCACATAAATGATGCGCCCAGCGTGATCCTTGAACTGGTAGCTCCCTGGCCTATCAGGAACCGAGCCAGACTCGGGGCGCAATGACATACCTAGAGGCTATGCCCCAGAAAGGTTCTCAGTTAGACAGTATTGGAGCTAAGAAGCGGCCAGTATGGCTTCCCGACACTTTGGCAACCTCTTCTGGAACGCCACTAGCGACTACTAAGCCTCCACCATCGCCCCCTTCAGGCCCCATGTCGATTATCCAATCTGCAGTCTTTATTACGTCTAGGTTGTGTTCGATCACCACAACGCTGTTGCCTTGGTCAACAAGTCTGCTCAGCACCGACAGCAGGCGCCGGATATCTTCAAAGTGGAGACCTGTCGTTGGCTCGTCCAAGATGTAAATAGTGTGACCGGTTGGCCTTTTGGCTAGTTCACTAGCGAGTTTGACCCGCTGCGCTTCCCCACCGGAAAGGGTCGTAGCTGGTTGACCTAGTCGGATATAACCCAAGCCAACATCCACCAAAGTTTGCATGTGGCGAGCAATCGGAGGTTGCGCCGAAAAGAACTCTAAGGCCTCTTCGCAAGGCATATTCAAGACATCGGTAATGGTCATGCCTTTAAACCGAACTTCGAGGGTTTCACGGTTATAGCGAGCTCCCTTACAAACCTCACATGGCACATACACATCTGGAAGAAAGTGCATCTCTATCTTTAGGGTTCCGTCACCTGAACAAGCTTCGCAGCGTCCTCCCTTAACATTGAAGCTGAATCGCCCTGGCAGATAGCCCCTTACCTTTGATTCATTTGTCGCAGCGAATAACTTTCGAATGCTGTCGAACGCTCCGGTATAGGTAGCTGGATTCGAGCGGGGCGTTCGACCAATCGGAGACTGGTCAATATCGATGACCTTGTCGAGTGCTTCCCAGCCTTCGATAGACGTATGTAACCCAGGCACTTCTTTCGATCGATAGATCTTTTGCATCAAGGATTTTCGAAGGATTTCATTTATCAGCGTGCTTTTCCCCGACCCAGAGACGCCGGTTATAGCAACAAAGCAACCCAAAGGGATTTCAACTTCGATAGATCTCAGATTGTTTTCGCGAGCCCCAACAACCACTAGAGAGTCTTTAAGCGGCTCTCTTCGGACGGCGGGTATTTCGATTTCCCGAACTCCCTTTAAGTACTCGCCAGTTATCGAGCCCTTTGCACCTTCTAGCCCCTTGACAGGCCCGCTGTAAATGATTTCGCCGCCGTGCTCGCCAGCTCCGGGGCCGATATCAACAACCCAGTCTGCTTCCATGATCGTTTCTTGATCATGTTCGACGACCAGAACTGTGTTACCTAAGTCTCTCAAGTGCTGGAGAGTTTCGATCAGACGCCGGTTATCTCTCTGGTGTAATCCGATCGATGGTTCATCCAAAACGTACAAAACTCCTTCCAGCCCACTGCCGATTTGGCTAGCAAGCCGAATCCTTTGCGCTTCCCCACCAGCGAGGGTGGCAGCCGATCGATTCAAGGTCAGGTAATCCAGACCGACATCCAACAAAAAATTCAAACGAGCATCGATCTCTTTCACAATCGGAGCAGCAATAAGTGTCTCTCGTTCGCTAAGGGAGAGACCATCGATAATTTTGGCTGCTTCACCAATTGATACTGAACAAAGTTCATGAATATTGTGGCCTGCCACTCGTACAGCAAGAGAAACGTCGTTAAGGCGAGCTCCTTCGCAAGTACCGCAGGGAACCTCACGCATATAACCCTCAATGCGGTCGCGCGAATGGTCACTATCGGTATCGGAGTGCCGGCGTTCAAGAGTGGGGATCACACCTTCCCAGTGGGTCGTGTAACTCCTGCTGCGTCCATACCTATTGCGGTACCTAACGGTGAACGTTCTATTTTGGGGGCTCCCATATAAGAGCAACTTTTTTTGCTTCGCTGTCAGTTTTGACCAGGCTTTATCAATGGGGATATCGAATTCTTCCCCCGTGGCTTTGAGTAAGCGGCCGTACCATCTACTCGCTCCGGTAGCAAAGGGGGCGATCGCCCCATCTTCAATACTCAGATCACCGTTGGGAACGATGAGCTCCGGGTCTACCTCGAATCTGGTACCCAATCCATCGCATGTCCCACAAGCACCATATGGCGAATTGAAGGAGAAGTTCCGCGGAGCAAGTTCTTCAAACGAGCGCCCGGTTGATGGGGAGAATAGATGCTGACTGTAGGTCAATAACTCTGGGTCTTGACCCTTTGGCATCAGTTCGACCCACACATGTCCATCAGCCAAAAGGAGAGCTGCTTCTACTGACTCAGTTAGCCGCTGTTCTATCCCTTCCTTCAAGACAAGTCGATCCACTATCACCTCGATATCGTGATTCACATAACGATCGAGACGGTCTTCTGGCAGCACGTCAGTTTCTGCTAAATCGACAACTTCTCCATCGACTCGAGCACGAACATAACCCTGTGCCGCCAAGTCAGCTAGGAGCGTGTGATATTCACCCTTACGGCCACGTACGACCGGGGCTAGGACCTGAAATCTACTGTCAGCCTCTAGTAGTAAAATTCGGTCAACGATTTCTTGCGGAGTCTGACGTTGCACGACCTCATCTGTCTCGGGGTCGTGTTGTATCCCTACCCGTGCGTACAACAGCCTGAGATAATCGTAAACCTCGGTAATCGTCCCAACTGTTGATCTCGGGTTTCGACTGGCGCTTTTTTGGTCTATCGAAATAGCAGGTGAAAGGCCTTCCAAAAAATCAACATCTGGTTTATCCATCTGACCCAGAAATTGTCTCGCATACGCGGATAATGACTCCACATAACGGCGCTGCCCTTCGGCGTAAATCGTGTCGAACGCTAAGGAGGACTTGCCACTTCCAGACAAACCCGTGAACACAATCAACCTGTCACGTGGTAGATCAACATTGATGTCGCGCAGGTTATTCTCGCGAGCGCCTCTGACAATTAATTGATCTCCCATTGTCGTGCGAGCCTATCTTGAGGCTCTTCACCAAACGGGGAGTGCGGCGCCAAAATGAATCAGAGTATGACGACCGATCTCAGGACTTCCCCTCGTTCCATTTTGTGAAACGCATCCTCAACTCCGTTGATATCGATTTTCTCCGAGACGAAACGATCAAGTTGGAGGCGTCCTTGCAGGTATAGATCGATCAGCATCGGAAAATCTCGGGACGGCAAACAGTCTCCGTACCACGAGCTTTTCAACGCCCCGCCTCGACCGAAAACTTCGATGAGGGGTAAATCGATTCGCATCTCAGGATTTGGCACTCCCACAAGTACGACTGTGCCCGCGAGGTCTCTAGCGAAGAACGCTTGCTCATAGGTAGCGGGGAGCCCTACTGCTTCGATAGCAACGTCAACACCGTTACCTTCGGTCAAGCCTTGGACAGCTTCAACGACTTGCTCATTGCTCATTTCTGAAGAGTTAATCGAATGTGTTGCGCCGAAATCCTTCGCCCACTGAAGCTTTCGATCGTCTACGTCTATCGCAATGATCGTTCTGGCTCCCGCAAGCCGAGCACCTTCTATTGCCGCGTCACCAACTCCGCCACATCCCCAGACTGCGACTGAGTCTCCGCGGGTCACGCCTCCGGTATTTAATGCTGCGCCAAGCCCCGCCATGACGCCGCACCCGATCAAACCCGCTACTTCGGGCTCCGCCGCCTCATCAACGACGGTCGCCTGTCCCGCTGCAACCAAGGTCTTTTCGGCAAAGGCTCCAATTCCTAATGCCGGTGATAAATCGACGCCTCCGAGTGTCATTTTTTGGCGGGCGTTATGGGTGGAAAAGCAGTATTGCGGTCTACCCCTCAAACAACTTCGACATTGACCGCAAACAGCTCGCCAATTCAGAACTACGAAGTCCCCCTCTTTAACATTCTCTACTCCTGCACCGACTTGGCTGACAAGTCCGGCTGCTTCATGACCCAAGAGAAAAGGAAATTCGTCGTTGATTGCCCCTTCCCGATAATGGAGGTCTGTATGGCAAACTCCACATGCCTGAACATCAACGACCACTTCCCCGGGCCCAGGGTCAGGCACATGAATAGTTTCTACAGATACCGGAGCCCCTTTAGCTCGCGCTACAACCCCACGCACTTCATGGCCCATTGCCACGTCCCCCTTCACTTAGCTACAGGCGATACTCATCTACCTCTTGGCAAACTAGTCGCCGAGACTAGGGTCAGCCACAGCTAGCGAACTTCTGGTGGGTCAACTACTCGCGTCGCGCAGGTCTCGCCGGAGTTCTCGAATTTCATCTCTAAGCCGCGCTGCGTACTCAAATCTGAGGTCTTCTGCCGCTTCTTCCATTTCGAGTTCCAAGGAACTGATAAGCCTATGCAGGTCATCTTCCGGGAGATCGGCCAAGTCCTTCCGGGCTTGCTCATCTTGCCTTAAGCGGCCTGAAGCTAACTTCTCCGGAACGGGGGCACCTTCTTCTTGTCCGCGAAGCACCAGTAATATGTCGGTCACAGCCTTTCGAATAGTTTGTGGATCAATCCCATTCTCTTGGTTGTAAGCCTGCTGGAGGGCACGCCTTCGGTTAGTTTCCCCAATCGCATACTTCATCGAATCGGTGACGTTGTCTGCATACATGATCACCTGCCCATCAACGTTTCGGGCCGCTCTACCGATCGTTTGGACTAACGACGTCTGGCTTCTCAAAAACCCTTCCTTGTCTGCATCAAGGATCGCCACCAAGGAAACCTCAGGTAAGTCCAACCCTTCGCGTAAAAGATTGATACCGACAAGTACGTCAAACTCACCTAGGCGCAGATCCCTGAGTATCTCTATCCGTTCAATAGTGTCAATTTCACTATGCAGATACCTGACTCTGACCCCAAGTTCCAACAAGTAATCAGTTAGATCCTCGGACATTTTTTTGGTCAACGTGGTCACTAGGACCCTATCCCCGCGTCCCACCGTTTTTTCTATCTGTTCAATAAGGTCGTCGATCTGTCCACGCGTCGGTTTGACTACCACTTCAGGATCGATCAGGCCCGTTGGGCGAATAATTTGTTCGACCACCTGATCGCTAACTTCGACCTCATATTGACCAGGTGTCGCTGAAAGAAAGACAACTTGGTTCAAACGTTCCATGACCTCATCGAACCGCAACGGTCGATTGTCACGTGCCGAAGGCAGACGAAAGCCATGTTCAACCAAAGTGTCTTTTCGCGACCGGTCACCAGCAAATTGGCCGTGTAGCTGTGGCACTGCGACGTGGCTTTCGTCAATAACCAATAGATAGTCCTCGGGAAAAAAATCAAGGAGACTGTATGGAGGCTCATCAAACGTACGGCCGTCTAGATGCATTGAGTAGTTCTCGATACCGTTGCAGTAACCAACTTCTTGGAGCATCTCAAGGTCATATTCCGTGCGCATGCGCAATCGCTGCGCTTCCAGCAACTTGCCGTCACCTTCGAATGTCGCCAAGCGTTGCTGAAGTTCTGCTTCGATGTCACTAAGTGCGCGATGAATAGTTGCGCCATCAGTCACGTAGTGACTTGCCGGGAACACCGTAACTTCTTCTAATTCTGCTAAACGTTCGCCCGTTAGCGGATCTACCTTCGCTAT
>CAJWBN010000086.1 GCA_913020735.1 uncultured Acidimicrobiaceae bacterium | reverse complement strand
CACTACTGCAAGTCCAGTCGATCGCTCAAACAAACGCCGTTTAGCAAGGAAATAGGTCTCCATGTCTTGATGAAAATCAAGGTGTTCAACACTGAGATTCGTGAACACAGCCCCCGCAAACTCAGTGCCCTCTACGCGCCCATAGTCAAGGCCGTGGGAAGAAACCTCTACACAAGCCCATTCATTGCCCTGGCTATGAATTCTTGATAGCGCCTTTTGAAAGTCGGGAGCTTCTGGGGTTGTGTGATGGCCTTCTAGAGTCCCGAGCACTCCGGCCGGTGAATCCGTCGCCTGAAGCGTTTCAGCCAATGCATGCGCAACTGTCGTTTTTCCAGCGGTACCGGTGACTCCAATAACTTTGAGTTTTGTTGATGGGTAGCCGTATACGGCCGATGACGCATAGCCAACTGCCTTTCGGACGTCAGGAACAATCAACTGAGGTACATCTAGATCTAGCTGGCGTTCGACGAGAAGCGCTACAGCGCCCTGTCTTATAGCGTCCAATGCATGGGCATGCCCATCATGCTCAGCACCGGTAATGCAAGCAAAAAGGTCTCCTTCTGCTACTACACGACTGTCATGACATACCCCTGAGACCCCTACCCCTTCAGCCAAGGCGTCACGGAGTGCAATCTGTACCCCTTTGCAGTGATCAGCAATTTCGGTGAGAGGAGTTGAATTCATAGCTATTCACTCACTCTCGGGAACACCGATAGCGGATAGAACTTCTGCTGCTATAGCTGAGAACACAGGAGCCACTGCACGGCCGGCGCTATGTTCTTCTGGCTCGTCAAGCACTACAACAATTGTGATTTTAGGCTCAGCGACTGGAACGAACCCAGCAAAAATCGATGTGTACTCATCTCCGTAACCTCGCCTATCAATCATTGGCTTCTGGGCTGTTCCCGTTTTGCCGGCCACGGTGTAGCCCTCGACCGCTGCTCGCGTTCCTGTTCCATGGATCACAACGCCCTCAAGCATCTCGCGCATTTGTTTCGTTGTTGTCGCGCTCAACACTTTTTGCCCGGATGATTTAGCGAACGGACGGTATGCGCCAGTGGGGCTCAGAGTTCCACGAACTAATGAGGGCGCAAGATATTGTCCGTCATTTGCGATCACGTTATAAGCAGCAGCAACTTGAATAGCTGTCACAGAGAGGCCCTGCCCAAACGAGATATTGGCAAGATCGGTGCCTTCCCAGTCTTGCGGCAGCTTGAGTCTTCCTCGACTTTCATGGGGCAAACTCGGGATATCATCGTTCCCGCTGCTGTACTTACCGAACCCGAATGCCTTCAGGTAGTGGTACATCTGGTCTGCACCGAGCCTTTCAGCAATTTGGATCGTTCCTACGTTGGATGACTTTGCCAAGACTTCGGCAACCGCAAGTTCTTGACCCGAGTACGGGTCAGAATATTTTTTGTCGGCGTACTGGTAGCTACTCGGAATTTCAAAAATTTCTTCGGAAGAAACCTCACCTAACTCCATTGCTGCGGCGATCGTAAACGTCTTACTTACCGACCCGGGCTCGAAAGTCTTGCCGTAGGCACCGCTCGTAGCCGCAACTCTTACCTTGTTACTTTCTGCTCCCCGGTCGATGTCAACGAGTGCTAGAACTTCGGCTGACTCTGCATCAAGGACGACGGCGGTGCCCCATTTCGCCCCACTCTCCTCAACTGCCTGCTTAAGGATGCCCTCGGCCAGGTACTGAGTCGGCGCATGGATCGTGGTTACAAGGTCAGAACCAGGTTCCGGTGCTTGATAGTTAAGGTCGCCGCCAGGTAAACGCATCGACCTTGCGGTTGTATTGGCCACATAATCTTGGCGAAGTCCTGCCTTCCCAGCGAGCGTTTGAGCGTGTTGGGCTTCGATACCGTTCAAGGGTTCTTCATCAATGTTGACTTGCCCTATGAAGTTGCGGGCAAACTCTTTCCCATTGGGGTAAAGACGCGCTGTTTCTTGCCTTATTTCTATCCCTGGAATTTCCAAGGACCTAACAGCCTCCTCAACCTCGGGTGTCACCTGTCTTTTCAAATAGACGTACGCACGGTCTTTCGTTAGCAACCCATAAAGAGTGTCATCGGACATCGCCAGGTCCGGAGATAGAGCACGTGCTGCAGCCCAAGGGCTCGCTATGAGTCGCGGGTTGGCTCCTATTGTTGGACGAACATCAGTGACGGCCATGAACGATCCGTCTCTGTCGAGAATCCTTCCAGTCGGTCCTTGGATTGATATCTCGGCTTTACGCCTATATATCTCAGATAGGTGTTCCTCTCTGTCGACAACCTGCACCCAGAACAGCCTCGTAGCTATTAGCAGGAGCAATCCGGAGCTCAAAAAGATGAGACTTCCAACTCTTCGACTTCGGTATCCGATACGTCCAAGCGGTTGAGACAGAAATGAAGACCCATTGGAGGAAGTAGCAGATTGGGCTTGAGGGGCTTTGAGTTCCGGGTTTCCTAGAAAGACCTTCATCGAGTGCCCGGACTTCCGCTATCGGCCGTTATTCGCTGTGGCCGAGGGTGTTATTCCGGCTAGGAGCTGCTCAACTCTCCCAGTGCTGCCCGATGTCATTCTGGTACTAGTTGGCGTGCCTATAGGGCTTCCAATAGCTAGATGCGCTGATCGAACTTGTATCTGGGTTGAAGATTCAGCCTTAACCGCAGCGTAATAGCCTTCCGCTAAGTGTTCTATCAGGATGGGAGTTCTTGCATTCTGGTCTTCGAGCTCAAGTGCACCTATCAAGGTTTGAACTTCCGCGATCTCAGCCTGCAGGTTTGTCAGCTCGACATGCCGTTCGGTAATCATTGTCTGAATTACCGCCAACCCAAACAAGATGATGAGCGTCAGGACACCCAGAATCGTTGTTGCTCCCACCACTCGGGACCCTATGGAACCAGTTGTCCTTTTCGCAGGGATGCTGTGGACGCCTGGTATTTCAATTACATCTGCAGTGACCGGAAAGTCAGCGGCGACCGCTACTGCCATGAATCTTACGCCTCGCCTACCGATAGCCGCTCCGCTGCTCTGAAACGAGCACTCGCAGACCGTGGATTAGCTTCGATTTCTTCCGGAGTCGGTCTTACGACCTTCCGGCGTAGAAGTTTTACGCTCGATTCTGAACCACAAATACAGGGCAATGTCGATGGACAAACACACACACCATCGGCTGCCTCGCGAAAGACTTGTTTCACTATTCTGTCCTCTCCAGAGTGATAGGAAAGAACGACAATCCGGCCACCTGGCCGAAGTCGTTCAATGATTTGTTTCAATGCAGGCTCTATAAGCCCAAGTTCGTCATTTACGGCAATACGAATTGCTTGAAATGTTCGCATCGCGGGGTGTCTACCGGTTCTCCTGGTTGCTGCGGGCACAGCATTCCGGACAAGCTCAGCTAATTCAGTTGTTGATTCGATGGGACGAGCAGCGACAATCGATCTCGCTATTCTGCGAGCAAAACGTTCATCTGAGTTATGACGCAAAATGTATGCCAATTCATCTTCGTCATAGCTATTCACCACAGTCGAGGCATTTAGCGAAGCACTCAGGTCCATTCTCATATCTAGCGGACTGGCGAAACGGTGCGAGAACCCTCGCTCAGGGGTGTCAAGCTGATGACTACTTACCCCTAAGTCAAAGATTGCTCCGGTTAAAGGTCTGTCGTCATCAAGGATGGTGCTGATTTCATCGAATCGAGCATGGTGTACCTGAACTCTGTCGCCGAACCTCTTGAGGCGAGCTGAAGCAACTTGCACTGCCGACTCATCTCGATCCACTCCTACGAGTTCTCTTTGTGGAGCTCCGCTAAGGAGCGCTTCTGCGTGTCCGCCTCCACCTATCGTGGCATCCACAAATAAGCCATCTTCTAGAAGTTCAAAGGTTTCTAGGATTTCTTGGAGCATGACTGGTTGATGATCGAAATCCATTGAAATAGCTGAATCTTCACGGGAGGGCGTCATGTCGGACCCCCATCGTTAAATTCATCTGGAGATTCCAATAAAGAGTCTCCGACCTCGGTGATTTGTTGCCAGCGTGCGCTGTCCCAGATCTCGACTTCGTCGATCGCTCCAACGATCACGCAATCTCGGTCTAGCTGCGCGAAGGAACGTAAGTCTTCAGGAACAGCAATTCTTCCCTGCTTGTCTGGAAGCACACGTGAAGCCCCCGCACCAAAAGACCGTTTAGCTGAACGGTGCCGCACATCCCCTTCTTCGGACCTAGAAGCCATGGTTTGCGCAATATCGCGAAACCTTTCTGGAGTGAGTAACGCTAGGCATCCTTCGGAGCCTTTAATTAAGAACCCACTTTGATCGAAGGACGCGCGAAAAGAGGCTGGCAGCACTATGCGTCCCTTGATATCGAGAGCATGCTCAAACTGTCCTACGAATAGTTCGTCCACGTCTTGCCTAACAAACGACCTCACATCAAGTGAGGGGGATTCCTGTGACCATGAAACTAAGTGGTACCCCACTTTGTTCCCTATCGCGCCACTTCATGCCACTTTATGACTTATTGAGGCATTCGTCCAGCCATTAGGAACATACTTTCACCACTTAGCGTCGGCAGGAATGAATGACATTGATGTAATTAACCACGGAAAGTATCCGTGAAGCGCACTCAAAGTGATGATCAATCACTTTAAGTGACTTCTTGTGATGGGTTCCGTCTACCCAGCTTCTATCCGCGTCACGCAGACAAAGGAAGCCGATTGACGATGTAGGTGCCCCACTCAGTTGGTACCCCTCGTCGTAATGCCGCCGCTACCGCGATCGGTTCAGGAGCGTACGGGGCTGCCTTAAGCTTAAATCTTGAATGCTCTGGAAGAGTGTCGCCCTTTGCCGCATTGCAAGACCTACAACAAGCCACGACGTTTTCCCACTCGTGCTGACCACCCTTACTGCGTGGGTACACGTGGTCTATGCACTCAGCTCGACGACCGCAGTACTGACAAAGGGATCCATCACGAGCAAAAACTGCCTTTCGATGCAACGGGGCCCGTCGTCGGTAAGGGGCGGCTACTTGATAACGCAGCCGAATTACTGAAGGGGCATTCAGCTTAAGGCGTTCAGAGCAAACCAAATGCTTACCTTCGTGCACCATCTCAGCCTTTTCGCCAAGCAACAGCACAACCGCTCTTCTCACTGACACTATTGAGAGCGGCCTATAACCAACATCTAACAGCAAAGCCCGCTCAGAAAGAACCGAGGGAGCCGTAGCCGTCACGATGAAGTCGACCTCCAAGTTCGGCACCAGTCGAGCCAAGCGACAAGATCTGTTGCGATACGTTCAGGTTCTGGGGTTCCATTACCCCCATACATCGTCACCAGCCGAAATTGTAAAAATTTGTCATCTGGGAGCGGCAGAAAAGGAGCCCGTCGCCACCAACGGTTTGCCGCCATGCGCCATGCCGTTGTCACACTTATCCCCCAAAGTCTTGGCCTTAGCGCTACGGCGGAGACAGCAATCAGAAATAAACGGGGAGCACCTGGGACTCTCACAGAAGCAATCCTAATCAGATCTATAGGGAACGGGGGTCGATACCTAGACCCTTAAATCCAACCGCTGCCGCGCCCACAAGGGGGGCGTCTTCGCCAAGTCCAACTCCGGAAATTTTACGACCCATTGAATAGTCAAGTCTGCAAAGAGCAGCCATCTCTCGGTTCGCTGCCTCCAGAAACACTTGCCCGAAGCCGAGGGCCACCGAACCACCTACCAATACATGCTCCAAATCCAAGAGATTCACGGCGGACGCGACTGCTCTACCCACCATCCTCCCGGCACGGGTTCTTTCATCCAAGTCAGCCTCAGCAGGCGATTTCCCTGTGCGGCGCTCTATTGCCAACCCGGATGCTTCCGCCTCCAAACAACCCCTTGCCCCACAAGCACATTTTGCCCCAGCGGGTTCAACGACGACGTGACCAATATGGCCGGCGTTGCCATCGTTCCCATCCAGAAGTTCTCCGTCGACGAACAGTCCTCCCCCCACTCCAGTCGATACGACCATCGCCATGAAGTTATTAAATCTTCTACCTGCTCCGAACCAGGCTTCACCCAGGGCCAGGGCTTTGGCATCATTATCAATGGCCACCGGAACCTGCAACGTCTCTTGAAGGCTTTCTAACAACGGAAAATCTCGCCAAGCAGCGATATTGAGAGGTGAGACCAACGAGCCCCCACTCGACATTGGTCCCCCACAGCCAA
Source organism: uncultured Acidimicrobiaceae bacterium (assembly GCA_913020735.1). Lineage (GTDB taxonomy): Bacteria > Actinomycetota > Acidimicrobiia > Acidimicrobiales > Poriferisodalaceae > MedAcidi-G3. The sequence continues at coordinate 4,211 of CAJWBN010000086.1, read as the reverse complement.
CACCACAAACGTCGAACCCAAGTTCGGACTCGAGAACTCGCGTCGCCTCTAGCGCGGATTGCAAAAGCCTCTCAGCTGGCAGAGCGTGGTCTGTTGGAACTTGGTGCCTTGCCAGCACTTCGCCAGTTTCAGCTACTAACGCTGCTGCAAGCTTTGTGCCACCGATATCAATAGCGAGAGCAATCTTCTGCCTCGTCACCTAACTCAGAGGTCATCCCGGCGGAGACGATTACGCATTCGCTCAGAAAATCCGCCCATGTTCGCTCGCATTTGGCCGCTACGGACCTGCCCTGTGACTTTTTGAAAACCGGCTTTACCCATTTTTCGTAAATTTCTCTCAACCACCACGGCACAGGCAAACATCGTAAGAAAAGCCACAAACGCAAGTCCGAAGTGCACTTGAAGGGCTGCGACCACCCCCACTAAACCCACGACGCCAAGAATCACGGCCCATTTGATGTTCCTTAAGGCATGTTTATAAAGCGTCGTTTCCCCAACCTCTCGAGCGAACTCGGGGTCAGAGTCGTAGAACTCCTTTTCTATCTCGTGGAGTATGCGCTGTTCGTCATCAGAGAGCGGCACTGATTCTTCCGTTCGTCGGTTCTTCCATTCTAGGACGAGTTACGGTTCAGATCGACATCACCTTAGGTATCTGTCGCTATTTCAGCTCGGTCGCCTCGGAAAACCAGGTCGTATAGCTGACGGGCCATACTTCTGTCGGATTCGATCCATGGCTGTCGAAAGTCTCCCCCAACTCAAGTTGTTGCCCTCAACGCCGCTTAAGGTCAATTGTTCAGGCCCTGGAGAACCCAACCTACTTAGCCCAACTCCCAGTAGTCGCACCCCTTGCTGCAGGTCAAGCTGTGCCAGTAACTCAGTCGCTTTTCCAGCTATCTCCGGCAACGTATTTACAGCGTCTTCCAAAGTTGCAGACCTTGTGACATACGACATATCTGGCCGTCGCACTTTAAGGTGAACAGTCCTTCCGGCTAGCCCTTGCTCACGCGCCCTAGACGAAACAGCATCAGCAAGTCGCACGATTTCACTGACTAACAAGTCTCGTTCATATATGTCGGAAGCAAAAGTTTCTTCATGACTGATCGACTTCCTCTCCCTATCCGAGTGAACCTCGCGAACATCAATACCTTGGCTGAGAGTTGAGAGGTGGTTTCCATGAGAGGCACCAAGTTCTTGGATAAGGAGTTCCCTGGGCACCGCCGCTAAATCTCCAACCGAATTAATTCCTAGGGCTTTCAGCTTTTCGAGAGTCGCCCTCCCAACTCCCCACAGCGCCTCGACCGGGTGTGCCTTAAGGAAATCAGTCGCCTCATCTGGGTGAACAACAAACACACCTACACCCGGTTCAACCCCATCGGGGGTTGCCTTTGGTTTAGCTGCTACTGATGCCAACTTGGCGAGAAGCTTTGAGCTAGCGACACCGACGGAACAATCCAGTCCCACAGTTTCATGAACATCATTACGAATCTGCCACGCTATTTTCTCCGAGCTACCAAACAATTTGTGTGCTCCGCCCACATCAAGGAAAGCCTCATCTAGAGCTATGGGTTCAAGATGGGGTGTAACCGAATACAAAATTTGATGCACCTGTCTCGAGATCTCTCGATAACGGGAGAAGTTGGAACGCACAAATACAGCATCCGGACAAAGATTCTTCGCCACCACACTTGACATAGCCGACCGCACGCCTTTTGAACGAGCTTCATAGCTGGCCGATGCCACCACTCCTCGTTCTGAATCGCCGCCAACTACGACAGGTTTGCCAACTAATGACGGGTCGTCCTGTCGCTCTACTTCTACGTAGAAAGCATCCATATCCACGTGCAGTATCGACAAGTCAGTCACGACTTCAGACCGCCTTAGAGCTCTTCGCGTAAATCCTCGTCACAAAAAAACCAGACTTAAATCCGTTCAACCCGAAACTCGCGGTCGCTACTTCCAAATATTCGATAGCAGTATTCACCTGTCTTTGGAAGATCATCGTTCAAGTAACCCATCAATGGTTCTCTTAGCCAGAGCTGCTGACCTTCAAGAAGTTCGTCTATGTCTTTTCGCTGGACCCACCTTGCCTCCCTTACGATCCCATCAGGATCGTCAATGTTTAATTCTCCTGCGTAGCTCTCAGCTAGGTGCACCTCGACTCGCAACGTCCAATCCATGTCAACAGCTTCCGCTGACACTGTGTAAAGCGGGCCAGTCCAATCCGGCACTATTAGACCAGTCTCCTCTTCTACTTCTCTGGTTAAACCCTCCAAAATGGTTTCACCATCATCGATAACCCCTCCTGGGGTGCTCCAGTCCGTACGACCTCCACGACGATGGTTGTGAACCATCAATATCTGATCGGAGTTACATATCACTCCTCCTGCCACAGCCCAGCTTCGCATCACAAGAGTCTGCCACCCCTATCTCTTCGTCGGCGACATCCAATACCATGCTCAGGTGGATGAACTTCCCGATCAGAAAGCAAGCTTGGGGCAACGGCCTCAAAGTTTCGAGGTGCCAAGCGCTTTGCCCTCCGTCTTGGCCCGGGCTCTGGCTTTCTCAGCGGTAATCATCGCCAGCATCTGCGGCGGTCTAATGGGCTTCGCTTTAGGCCAACTTCAGTGGAGCGAAAATGAGCGACTATGGGTGCTCGTTGTCAGCGTTATCAGTTCAATGTTCGCTTCTATCGGGGTAGCCATCGTCGCTGTTCTCGTTCTCAGAGCTATGGCAGAGTGGAGCGATGTCGCTTCTGTTAGGGCTCGACGACGGTGAGTGGTTTGCTCCCCAGCCCGAGCGAATTGCGCCCACTGCACGATTTAGCCATTGACTTGGCTAGGCGAGCAGGCGAAGTTCATGTCCGCCGCGAAACGGGCAATGTCGCTTCGAAATCTACTTCAACAGATCCAGTTAGCGACGTAGACCGTGAAGCGGAAAGCCTCATAGTCGCCGGACTGAGCGTTGCACGACCCCAAGACGCGATTCTGGGCGAAGAAGACACATCGATTCAGGGCACTTCAGGCTTTCGTTGGGTGATAGACCCACTCGACGGAACTGTCAATTATCTATATAAGTTTCCTAGCCATGCAGTGTCGATTGGCGTCCAGTTCGAGGAGACCCCTGTTATCGGCGTGGTCTTGGATACTGCTTTGAACGAACTGTATTCATCGCAAGTGGGGCAGGAATCTACGAGGAACGCCCACGACATCCAGGTGACCTCTTGCTCAGATTTGTCAATGGCCCTTCTCGGTACGGGTTTTGCGTACCAACCAACTTTGCGTCATTCCCAAGCGCTGATAATGACTGAGCTCATTTCGCAAGTACGAGACATTCGTCGTTCGGGGTCTTGTGCTGTTGACCTTTGCTCCGTGGCGAGCGGTCGTATCGACGCTTTCTACGAGACCGGGGTTCATTGGTGGGACGTCGCCGCCGGCATCCAAATTGTGAAAGGGGCTGGAGGGGTCGTCACATACGAACCCAACAAAAAACGCATTGTTGCCTCCGGTCCTAACCTCTGGGAGGAACTTAATAACGCGATAAATAAGGCGGAAACCGCTACTGGCTCCCAATCCGCTTCTCCATCGGCCAGAATTTAGCTTGTGACTATAAAGATCCTGACGATTGAGGACGACGAACGAATTCGCACCGCTGTTCGTTTTGCATTGGAAGACGAAGGTTGGAGCGTTCTTGAGGCAGAGACTGGTGAGCAGGCTTTGGAGGACTTCAACTCTATGTCCCCTGACCTGGTCCTTGTCGACATAGGGCTACCTGGCATCGACGGGTTCGAAGTTTGTCGTTCCTTACGAAGGGCAAGCGATGTCCCGATAATTATGGTTACAGCCAGAGATGACACCCATGATGTGGTTGCTGGACTCGAAGCCGGGGCAGATGACTACGTCACCAAACCCATCGCCCCAAAAGAACTTTCAGCTCGTATACGAGCCCTCCTAAGGCGAGTCAAGTCAGAAGACTCCACTTCAGCTCCTAGAACGGTAGGGGATCTTGAGATAATTCCCGAAGAGGGCGTAGTTCGCAAAAACGGCGAAGAAGTACACCTAACCAAAACTGAATTTCATCTTCTATGTGAACTTTCAGACCAGGTAGGAAAAGTGCTAAGCCGCGAACATTTGCTGGAAGAGGTCTGGGGTTACGACTATTTCGGAGATGGCCGCTTAGTTGACGTTCATGTTCGCCGTTTAAGAACCAAAGTA
>CAJWBN010000085.1 GCA_913020735.1 uncultured Acidimicrobiaceae bacterium | reverse complement strand
GGCTTACCGGACTCAAACGCCCTTGCTATTGCTGGGCCTATTTCTGTCGGCTCTACGACATGCTCACCGTAGCCACCCAAAGCTTCTACTACTAGGTCATATCTAGTCCGATTTAGCTCTACCGCCACCAACCGATCTTCGCCGTAGAGCATTCCCTGAGGCCGCATCATCTGGCCCCAAGCAGCATCATTACCAACGACTCCTACGATTGGAAGACCGAAACGGACAGCAGTGTCATATTCAAATCCATTGAGACCAAATGAACCGTCACCGTAAACAATAAGTACTCGCTTATCAGGGTGCGCTTTCTGGGCTGCTAGCGCGAAGGGCATTCCAACCCCAAGAGTTCCTAAAGGTCCTGGATCCATCCAAGTTCCGTTACGAGGCACCTGAATCACCTTTGAAGCTTGAGCGACAATATCTCCGCCATCCCCGATAACGATCATGTCGTCGGTCACGAAGTCAGCTATCTCTCGACACAACCGAAGTGGATCTATCGGAACCTCTTCACTGTCCATCTGCTCTCGTCGAGCGCTATCGAGCTCTTCCTCTCGGCCACGTAAATGATCCCTATACCCCGATAGATCGATCGCCGACTGCCGATGCTCTATTTCTCGAGTCAGCAATTGGAAATTCATACCAATATTGCCAACAAGTCCGATATCCGCAGCCCGATTATCGCCAATCAAATTTTCATCTATATCCATCTGAACTATCGCTGCTGAGGACGGAATCGATTTACCAAATTTCATCCGGAAATCTAAGGGAGTGCCAGCAAGGATCACCAGGTCAGCTTTTTCCAGCGCTTCCTTCCGAGTTAAAGACAGGAAGGAAGGGTTGTCCCATGGAATCTCTCCTCGGGCCATTCCATTTACAAAGCAGGGAACGTTCGTTTGTTCCAAAAAGTGCGCCAGTTGTTTGCCTCCCTCACTCCACTTGAGTGAAGTCCCCGCCATGACCATCGGAGTTTGAGATTGAGACAGCAAATCAACACATTCCGCTATCAGGTGTTGGGGTGCTGTCCCCGCAATTCTGTAATCACGAAACTTGGGGATTTGAATTTTCTCTAGATTGACCTCTCCATGGAGAACGTCCATTGGAATTTCGAGGAACGCCGGACCGGGAACGCCGCTTAGTGCCACGCGAATACCAGCTTCCATGTATTCACCAATCCGCTCAGTTTGATAACACGCTTCTGCCCATTTGGATATGGGCTTCATTAGTGAAACATGGTCCATTTCCTGTAAGGAGCCGCGCCGTATATGTCGAAAAGGTCCCTGGCCACCAATAACTAAGATCGGGGAATTAGCTCGCCAAGCGTTAGCGACACCTGTAACTCCGTCGGTAACTCCCGGACCAGCAGTAAGAATTGCTACGCCAACTTTGCCCGGGTGGAGACGTGCCCAAGCATCAGCTGCATGAACAGCAGCTTGTTCGTGTCGGACATCTATGACTTCAATATTCTCGTCAAGACATCCGTCATATATGCCCATGACATGACCGCCTGAAAGAGTGAACACGCACTCCACTCCCGCGGCCTTCAAGACTTTCGCAACTAGCTTTCCACCGTGTGACATAGAACCAACTCTTCCCAACTCCGTTAACAGCTGACTATACGACTGTACGCTGCCTTAGATGCGTGTGACTGTGCCTGCATCCTCAGCCAACATTGGGCCTGGTTTCGACTGCTTAGCGGTTGCGTTGGACCTACCGTTTCATCTAGACGTGGGAGAACCACGGGAAGCGGCCGTGAAGCTGGATGAAAATCACCCAGCCACAAAATCTTTTGCTGATGCTGGAGGAGAAGGGCCTCTATTCGGAGAGACGCTCATCCCGCCCGGCAAGGGTCTCGGTTTTTCAGGTGCCGCTCGGGTAGCTGGCTTGGCTGCGGCTTCTCTTCAGAACTCGGGATCAATTCATTACGGTGACCTCCTCTCGCGATCAGGACAGCTTGAAGGTCACTCAGATAATGTCGCCGCTTCGATATACGGCAGCGTTACCGCCATCAACCAAGATTCAGTTGTTCGGGTGAGGTGCCCTCAAGAATTAGATGTAATCGTGTGGATCCCTGACGGAAAAACCTCGACTGATTCTTCCAGAAATCATCTACCCACATCGGTGCCGTTTGAAACTGCCACCCAAGCTTTGGCTAGAAGTTCAGTACTGATAGCGGCCATTGCGTCTGGTGACTTGAAGGCTATGCGTGCCAACTGCGTCGATGACCTTCATCAACCAACGCGGTTAGCTTCCACACCCGAGTCTGCTAAGGCAATAAATGCCGCCCTCGACAATGGTGCTTGTGCTGCTTGGCTCAGCGGTTCAGGTCCAACAGTTGCCGCTTTTGTTGAGGGCGATACCGCGGAGTCAATTAAACATCTACTTCCAGAGTCGGGCCACACCAAGATCCTCAAAGTGGCCTCACACGGTATCTCCGTCAGCTGACGACGATATTGGCCATTTTCCCAGGGATTACAATTATTTTGCGAATCTCTTTGCCTTCTAACAGTTCCGTAACTCGCTCATCAGCCATGACTGCTTCTTCAATCGTTTGAGCGTCTGCGCTTGTCGCTATCGTCACGCGACTTCTTACTTTGCCGTTAATTTGGACCGGAATTTCAACCGAATCCTCGACCAGTAGCGCCTCGTCCGCCTGGGGGAATGATTCATGAACTACTGATCCATGATTTCCAAGTCGTTGCCACAATTCTTCAGCTATGTGTGGCACTAAGGGACTAAGCATCAACACAAGTTTGTTAGCAACTTCAGCAGGGACTGGCGTACTGCTTCGCGTCAGTTCATTATTCAACTCAGTGATACGCGCAATAGCTGAATTAAATCTCAATCCCTCCATAGCATCACCGACAGCTGCGATGGTTCGATGCGTAAGCCTTAGCAACTCATCTGTGGGCCGGTCGTTGACCACTCTCGCCATGCCCGTATTCTCATCGATCAGATTCCTCCATACCCGCTGCAAAAGTCGGTGCGAACCGATCACAGATTTTGTTTCCCAAGGTCGGTCTTGGTCCAAGGGCCCCATGAACATTTCATAAAGCCGCAAGGTGTCTGCGCCATATGCCGAATACATATCGTCTGGAGTTACGGAGTTCTTGAGGGACTTACCCATCTTTCCGAAGGATCGAGAAACCGGCAGACCTTCGTACATAAACGAACCGTTGTCTTCAACCACTTTTTCTGCTTCAACATAGATGCCGCGATCATCTTGATAAGCGGCGGCCTGAATATATCCCTGGTTGTAAAGACGCTGGAATGGTTCAGGGCCAGACACATGTCCAAGGTCGAACAGAACTTTGTGCCAAAAACGTGCGTAGAGAAGGTGAAGAACGGCGTGCTCTACTCCCCCAACGTATAAATCAACTCCGCCAACACCTCCATCAGCGCTGCTCATCCAGTATTTCTCTACTTCAGGGTCTACAAACTGTTCATCATTTGTTGGGTCTAGGTAACGCAGGTAATACCAACACGAGCCGGCCCATTGGGGCATGGTGTTGAGTTCACGTCGATAAGAGCGCTTACCTTCTCCAAGGTCGTAATCAGCTGTGGCCCACTCTTCTGCGCGCCCCAAGGGAGGTTCCGGTTCGGACTCCTCGTCCAGAGATCGAGGCGCCCAATCCATAAGTTCGGGCAACTCGATGGGGAGTTCAGTTTCGGGTACAGCTAGAGCGAGACCAGTTTCATCAAACACAATCGGGAATGGTTCCCCCCAGTACCGCTGGCGAGAAAACAGCCAATCGCGCAACTTGTAGGTGACCGTACGTTTTCCACTGCCGCTGTCCTCCAACCAGTCGATCATCGAGCGCTTAGCATCTTCTATAAATAAGCCGTTAAGAAAGTCACTATTGATCGCTGGCCCATCCTCAACGTAGGCCTCTCCCGAAAAATCTTCTGGAGGTTCCACGGTCCGTACGATGCCGATGTCAAACGCTGTGGCAAAATCCCAATCTCGTTGGTCCTGACCGGGGACACTCATTACAGCTCCCGTTCCATATCCCATCAAGACGTAATCTGCGATGAACACGGGAATCTCTTTGCCATTTACCGGAACCACGCAATGTGATCCCAGGAATACCCCTGTCTTCGATCGATTCTCTTGCCTTTCCAGATCGCTCAACTCCGAGACCAGACGCCGATAGTTCTCTACTGCCTCCCGTGGGGATGCTGCCCCGCCCGTCCAACTATGTGGTGTTCCTTCCGGCCAGACATCAGGTACCAACTCGTCAACCAGTGGGTGTTCGGGTGCCAGCACCATGGCCGTGGTCCCAAAAAGAGTGTCTGGCCTGGTGGTGAAGACTTTAATTACTGGATCAGACGTAGTCTCAAAGGCAATTTCAGCGCCTTCGGATCGGCCAATCCAGTTCCTCTGCATGGTCTTGATCGAGTCAGTCCAATCAAGGGTTTCCAAGTCCTCAAGCAAGCGGTCTGCATAGGCCGTGATTCGCATCATCCACTGCTTCATGGGGCGTCTGAAGACAGGGTGATTGCCGCGTTCGCTTCGCCCATCAGCCGTGACTTCCTCATTGGCGAGAACTGTTCCCAGACCTGGACACCAATTAACCGGTGCTTCACCCAAATAAGCCAGACGCCACCTATCCAGTTCCTCGCGACGCTCCACCTCTGTCATATCGGACCAAAGAGGACCACTCTTAGTCGAGAGCTCTCCTACTGAAAGCCGTTGCTCGAGCTCTGAGATCGGTCTCGCCACGCCCGCTTCGCTGTCATACCAACTTTGAAAGATTTGCAAGAAAATCCACTGAGTCCAGCGGTAATAGGCGACATCAGTAGTTGCAATAGACCGTTCTTTGTCATGACCTAAGCCGAGCCGGTCAAGTTGCCTTTGCATGTTGGCAATATTTTTCTCGGTGTTGACTCTCGGATGTTCACCGGTTTGACGCGCGTGTTCTTCAGCCGGAAGCCCAAAAGCGTCATAGCCCATCGTGTGTAGAACGTCGTATCCAGTCATTCTTTTGTAGCGAGCAAAGACATCAGTGCCGATATAACCAAGCGGGTGCCCTACATGTAAACCTGCCCCAGAGGGGTACGGGAACATGTCCATCACAAACAGCTTTTGACGCTTCGCTTCACCTGAAGTTTGAGATCCATCTACTGATGGCAGGTTGTTAACCCGGTAGGTCTTTTCTGTCGCCCAACGCTTCTGCCAGTCAGTCTCAATTCGTTCAGCTAAGTCCGAGTCGTATCGAAAAGCAGGATGCGAATCATCTGTCTCATTGTCAGGTGTTGAAGGAGATGCGTTCACGAAGTTTAAGGATGCCACGTACAGAGCCGACTAGGACAATTAGCAGCAATGGATTGCTTTCTACCTAGTTATCAACCCGCTCAGTCGAATAACCTTCTGCTATGACCCGCGAAGACTCCGAACAGAACTTTGATGATCGCGACTACGAATCTTGGCAGGCGGCAGCCACAGCTGCTCTCAAGGGAAAAGACATTTCCGGTCTCACTACCCGGACCCTCGAAGGCATAGAAAGAAGTCCTCTTTACACACGACACCAAAACGGAACGATAAGGACCGGAGACGACTTCCCTGGAGGAGCCGCATTCGCTAGAGGAAGTCGTGCTTCTGGGAATCTACTGGGCTGGGAGATCCGCCAAAGCCACTTCGCTATGCGAAACGACGTGAACGCTCAAATCCTTGCTGACCTTGAGAACGGTGCAACTGCCATAACCTTGAAGGGCGCTGCACCCGAAATCGCCAATCTTGATTCCGTTCTTGAAGGCGTTCACCTCGAATTAGCGCCAATCCACTTGGCACCAGGAAGTACCCAAGAACTAGCAGCCGCTCTCTTGGCTGTTTGCGAAGCTCGATCATCTGATCCGGAGCTTCTCCGAAATCACCTCGGACTCGATCCAGTGGGTCGCTTAGCCCGCACCGGATATTCCGTTTTACCTCTTGAACAAGAGATAAAACAATGCGTTGATACGACAAACGAAGTCGCTTCGAGGTACCCGAACGTAATACCTATCGCAATAGATGGCTCCGTATGGGCAAATGGAGGAGCGTCAGATAGTCAAGAGCTGGGCGCCATTTTGTCTGCGGGTGTCCTTTGGATACGTGCTCTTCTGGAATCGGGATTAAGTATTAACGACGTTTCTGACAAACTCGAGATCACACTGACCGTCGGGCCTGACCAGTTCCTGAATACGGCGAAGATTCGAGCCGCTCGGGTTTGTTGGGCCCAAGTTATATCTGCATGTGGTGGATCGTCCTCTCAAAATCCTGTGACTATCCATGCCCAAACTGCGCAAGCGATGCTGACCAAGACTGATTCTTGGGTGAACATGCTTCGTGCCACTACAGCTTGTTTCGCCGCTGCAGCCGGAGGCGCTGACGCAATAACCGTGGCTCCCTTTGATGATGCCCTTGGGCTTTCCAACGACATGGGGCTTCGACTCGCACGCAATACGCAACTAATTCTTCAAGAAGAAACGAAATTGTCTGCTGTGATCGACCCTGCGGGCGGAAGCTGGTACGTCGAAGAATTGACAGATCAAGTCGCTAATTCGGCCTGGGAGACCTTCCAGGACTTGGAGCGTCAAGGTGGACTCGGCGTCGCCTTACTTTCCGGTTACTGGCAAGAAGCTTTAGCCGAAACCCGTTCGGAACGAAACAAAGCTGTGGCCGATCGATCGATGCCACTAACTGGAACTAGCGAGTTTCCCAATCTGGGTGAGCAACTATTAGACCGTGAGCCACTCCCTCAAGACCCTGAGGTACTCGAAGGCGAACAGCGTTGCGAAGCACTCCCCCTATTTCGGTGGTCTGCTCCTTTTGAAACAATGCGTGAAGCCGCCACTGCTTCGGCTAAAGAGCCCGTCATATTTCTGGCGAACCTTGGTGAGATCGCCACACATACAGCTAGATCCACTTTCGCATTGAACCTGTTCGAAGCCGGAGGAATTCGAGTCCTCAACAACGACGGATTCGCGAACACAACTGCTTGCGTTGAAGCTTTTAGCGCTAGCAATACACGTATCGCTTGCATCTGTTCATCAGACAGCGTCTATTCAGAATCTGCTAGCCAAACAGCGCAAGATCTCCGGGATGCCGGAGCCACTCTTGTCTATTTAGCTGGTAACCCGACTGTCCTCGCCGAGGCTGATACCGATATTGATGGCTTCATCTACCTCGGCTGCGACGTCCTGGAAGCCCTTACACCTATCCACCAACTTCTTAACTAGGTAAGTCAGATCATGAGCCAAGTACCCGACTTTTCAACGATTGAACTAGACCTAGCTCAGGGCGCCTCATCTAGGAGAGCCGACTGGGAACGGGAGTTTCTAGCTCAGACCGGTCAAGCGTCTGAAGCTTTTACAGCGGATACACCCGAGGGCATAGACATTAAATGCCTTTATACGGCTGCAGACCTTGAAGGCGATATGGGACATCTAGACAGCTTCCCTGGATTTGCGCCGTTCTTACGCGGTCCTTATCCGACCATGTACACAAATCAGCCTTGGACAGTTAGACAGTACGCCGGGTTTTCGACAGCGGAGGACTCCAATGCCTTCTACCGACGGAACCTAGCGGCTGGACAAAAGGGGCTCTCAGTGGCCTTTGACCTTGCAACCCACCGCGGATACGACAGCGACCACGAAAGAGTCAGCGGTGACGTCGGCATGGCTGGCGTCGCAATCGATTCGATTTACGACATGCGAACCCTCTTCGCTGGCATACCCCTGGATCAAATGAGTGTCTCCATGACCATGAACGGGGCGGTTCTTCCGATACTCGCTCTTTATGTCGTGGCTGCCGAGGAGCAGGGAGTTGCGCCAGAGAAGCTTGCCGGCACCATTCAGAACGACATCCTTAAAGAGTTCATGGTTCGGAATACCTACATCTACCCACCGCAACCATCAATGCGAATCATCGGCGACATATTTGAGTACACCAGTCAAAATATGCCCAGATTTAATTCGATCTCCATCTCCGGCTACCACATGCAAGAAGCCGGCGCGACAGCTGACTTGGAGTTGGCTTACACACTCGCTGATGGGCTCGAATATCTCAGGACCGGACAAAAAGCCGGACTCCAGATCGATGAGTTTGCTCCAAGGTTGAGTTTCTTCTGGGCGGTCGGCATGAATTTCTTCATGGAAGTCGCGAAACTTCGAGCGGCTCGACTTATCTGGGCCGAATTAGTCGATGGCTTCAACCCCAGCAACCCGAAGTCAAGATCTTTACGAACCCACACCCAAACTTCGGGGTGGAGCCTTACCGCCCAAGACGTCTACAACAACGTAGTGAGAACCTGTATCGAAGCCATGGCCGCAACACAAGGGCACACTCAGAGCCTTCACACTAATGCTTTCGATGAAGCACTAGCTCTGCCAACTGACTTCAGCGCCCGTATAGCCCGCAACACCCAATTGTTCCTCCAACAAGAATCAGGCACCACCAATGTGATTGACCCTTGGGGTGGAAGCTATTTCGTTGAAAAACTAACTCGCGACCTAGCAGATAAAGCACTGGGCCACATCGAAGAAGTTGAGAATATGGGAGGAATGGCCGCAGCGATCGAAGCAGGAATTCCGAAGATGCGAATCGAAGAAGCAGCGGCTCGAACTCAAGCTCGTATCGACTCCGGTCGCCAAGTCGTGGTAGGAGTTAACAAATACCGCATGGATACCGAAGACGCAGTAGAGGTCCTGCGTATAGACAACGTCGAAGTAAAAGCATCTCAAATTGCAAAACTCAAGCAGCTGAAAGCGGAACGAGACTCTGATCAGGTTGAAAAATCCCTTGCAGCTTTGACCAAAGCAGCAGAGACTGGTGAAGGAAATCTCTTGGCCTTAGCTATCGAGGCAGGGCGAGCGAAGGCAACGGTTGGAGAAATCAGCCTTGCGCTTGAGCTTGTCTATGGCCGTCACAAAGCCGAAATTAGGTCGATTAGTGGGGTGTACGGCAGCGAAGTGGGAGACGAAACAGACACCGTTAAGACCGCTAGAGAGCTAGTGGATTCCTTCGCTGAACGTGAGGGCAGGCGGCCGCGCATCCTGATCGCCAAAATGGGACAGGACGGTCATGACAGAGGTCAAAAAGTTATAGCAACTGCTTTCGCTGACCTCGGCTTTGATGTCGACATCGGGCCTCTTTTCTCAACTCCGACTGAAGCAGCTAGGCAAGCAGTAGAAAATGATGTCCACATAGTTGGTGCGTCTTCGCTTGCGGCTGGTCATCTGACCCTCATTCCTGAACTTCGAGAAGCCCTAGCGGCCGAGGGTCGGGATGACATCATGATCGTCGTGGGAGGAGTAGTTCCACCTCAAGACTTTGAAGCGCTCACAGAGGCCGGCGCAGCTGCCATTTTTCCCCCAGGAACGGTGATAGCGGAAGCTGCAACGGAACTATTGGAGAAACTCTCTAGCCACTAACGCTTACGACGAGCGTGCTTCACCTTCTTTTTGGCGCGGTTCGCACGGTACACAGCGCTCGAAGCTGCTTTGGCAGTCCCTCGTCCCAATGTCGAATCTGCTTCTTCCAGCTTGGCTTGAAATCGTTTATGGACCCAGAGTTTTTCGTCAGCTATCACTATTTGGGACCAGAATTGGCCACGCACTTCAAACTTAGACGTACGAGGGACGCGATGGAGAAGCTCAACAGGCTTTGCTGGTCGCCAACCCCGCGCCTTTAACAACAAAATGTCGTCAGAGGTTATCGCTATGACTCGATAGCGAGCCGTGGTCAACACGGCAACGACGGCAAACACAACTGTGCTGATAGTCACGCCCATAATCCACGAATTGGGCTCCAAAACCAAAACCGCCACCAAAATAAACACGGCGAAAAAGAGCATCGTAAACGGATGTAAACCGCCTTGTGCCGGAAGAATCCATTTAACTTTTTCATCGGCCTCAAGAAATTTCTCTACTGGATGAGGTCGACTTCCTTTTTTATCCGCTATCCGTTTAGCTAGACCCATACGCTCCCGCTTCACATCTGACCTGCATCAAGCTACTTACGCGGATGGCATTCGACAGGCTTCAGCAACAAATAAATCAGCTGGGAGTCCCGCTAGGAACGGGCTGTACCCTCATATTGGTGGATCCCATGCCGTCAATCCAAGATCTCATCAAAGGTGTCCGGTCAGCAGACCGTGCATCATTAGGTCGCGCTATAACGCTAATCGAAAGCAACTTACCCAACCATAGAGAGCTAGCCCAGCAGCTACTAGCTGAGCTTCTTCCCGCTTCTGGTTCCGCTCACAGAGTAGGGATTACTGGGGTTCCTGGAGTCGGTAAAAGCACTTTTATTGAAACACTAGGCACGAAGCTGACGGGCATGGGACACCGCGTCGCCGTTTTAACTGTAGATCCGACGTCTTCGAAGACCGGTGGATCCATTCTGGGTGACAAGACTCGGATGACCTCGCTGGCAAATCACCCTGCAGCTTTCGTTCGCCCGTCGCCTACTTCAGGTGAGCTCGGTGGCGTCAATCGAATGACCCGAGAAACCATGCTGCTATGCGAAGCCGCTGGATTCGACGTCGTTTTAGTCGAAACTGTCGGAGTTGGGCAAAGCGAAACAGTCGTGGCTGACATG